>JAFGJC010000343.1 GCA_016929305.1 candidate division CSSED10-310 bacterium
AGCTATTCCGGACGCTTTTCCGGAACGCGGATCCACTGTTTCACGCTCACTGCCAATGCTGATGGGAACTCTATTTCTTCGTGGATCGTCAGGAACCTTACGTCTTGTCGAAGGAAAAACACTAAGATCTTTTTATTTTGAAGGAGGTTTTCTTCTTGGTGCGAAATCAAGCAGAAAAAGCGAGTTTCTGATCAGCACGTTTTTTAGATCCGGAGCTTTAAGCAAAACGGTGAGACAGAAATTAGGAGCTTATTCAGCTATTTCAAGTGACAGAGAATTGTCAAAATTACTAATCAAAGTCACGGGTATTCATCAAGATCGCATAGATGCGCTAAATGTCAGGCATATTGAAAAAATAGTTATGAAATCACTAAAGATGGAGAAGGCAGATTATGATTGGCAGGAATCTTCCGAATCAGAAGGAATGCTTCTGCTGAATGCTACAAGTCTTTATCCTGCTCATGTGCTGATTTCCTCTCTTAGAAAGCTCTTTCTAAAACCAAATTACAGAAAATTCCTACCCAAACTAACTCAGTGGATTATACCCATTCCCGTTGAATCAAGCCTACAGGAGCATTTCCGATTAGCAGGTTCGGAGGATGCACTTCTAACACTTCTTGCCAAAGGAAAAACACTCATGGATTTAATTTCGGAAGGGACTCAAGTTTCAAAACTTGCCACCCCCCTGCTGCATATCTTGTTCTGTTTTAACGGTCTTACTGCAGGAGAAAAACGTCCCCTTTCTAAACGCGAATCGGAATCTGTTCTTCCACGCACAATTCCATCCACAATTGCAGATTTCGAATCAATCGACCTTGGAGGCGAAGAATCGGATATTTTAATTGAAGAAGATACTTTAGAAAGTGAAGAGGAATCGGAAACAGTTGATTCAGATCAGGATGAACCTGCTCCTAAATATTTTGAAATGAAAAAACCGCAAAAAGAAGCTTTACCTCGAGAGCCATCAAAAATTCAAGATAAAAAACCATCCATGAAACCGGTTCAAACCAGAAAATCTTCAGGTTCAATTCCAGGGGCTGATCAGAAGCCCATCAAGAGTCCACCAAAATCGATGCCACCGGAATCAGCACCATCACCACAACCGGTAAAACCGGTTGTTCATAAAGAAAAGTCCGTCGCCAGTCGAAAAGTCCGCGAATTGTACCCTGCAACGGCATTTGAATCGCTCGAATTGCCAGAGGCATCAGGTGTAAAGGCATTTGGCCTGCACACGACACAGTTATCTGCAGGCCAGCTTTCTGAAGTTCATTTTCCATTTTTATATGCACTGATTATGGAACTGAAAAAAACGGGAACTCTTTCCGTTCATTTTGATCAATACGAAACAAAATTATTTTGGAGTCGGGGGAAACTATTGTTCGCAAGAAGTGATAATCCTAAGCTTCGAATCGATCAGATCATGATTGATATGGGGATGATAACTCCCGAACAAAAATCAAAAGTAGAAGAAATGATCTCGGAAATGGGAAAGATGCGTTCCGGAACGCTTATTTTTCAAAAACAAATCGTCAATATGATGCAATTATCAGAGGCAATTCATCAGCAAGTGCGGTTAATTTTAAATGTATTATTCAATATTAAAGACGGGACATATTCTTTTGTTGAAGGCGAATTATCGGAAGAAGAACATATTCCTCTGGACTTGCCAGCAGCTTCATTACTCATACAAGAACTTCAGAAAATTAAAGAAACCAATAGATTGATGGAGTATTTGCCATCAATGACAGATATTCTAGTTCAGACAAAACATGCTGCCGAGTATTTAAATCAGTTGAAATTGGGTTCTACTGTTGCTTCTATATTTGATAAATTCCGAAAACCAACATCTCTTCAGGAAGCGCTCTCCGGTGCAGAGGTTAGTCCTCGTGCTTTCAAAATCTATTTAATAGGTCTTATGCTGCTTGGACTGATAAATTGTTATTCGAGTGGTCAGGAATGAGTAAAATAACACGCAAATGTGGAATCTTGCTGCACCCGACGAGTTTACCGGGATCGTACGGTACCGGGGATCTGGGGAAGCATTCAAAAACATTTCTAGATATTCTCTCAAACGCAAACATAGCTCTATGGCAAATTTTGCCGCTTAATCCACCCGGATATGGATACTCACCCTACCAGTCTTATTCAGCATTTGCCGGGAATCCCATGTTAATAGATCCAGAGAATCTCGTTAACAGATCATGGCTGGATGAAAACCTACTGATTCCACATGAGTATGCCTCTTCAAAGAGTAATGCAAAGGAAGGTGCATTCCAAAAGAAAAGAGCCATTTTAAATTCAGCATTTGAGAGATGGCTGAAACTAAATGGAATGAATAGTGATTCCTTTGTTACGTTTACGACGAAACATAGTCATTGGCTTAAAGATTACGCAGAGTTTTGTGCGCTTAAAAATCATTTTGACAACCGTTGCTGGCTGGAATGGCCAGAACGGTTCAAATTAAGAGATGAAAACGCTCTTGATCAGTTTCGAAAAGAATACTCCAAGCGCATTTTATACCATTATTTCGAACAGTACGTTTTTGAACTTCAATGGATGGAGATAAAGCGTTCAGCGGAATCCAAAGGGATTTCCATAATCGGTGACATGCCTATTTTTGTTGCATTGGATTCAGCTGATGTTTGGGCAAACAGACAGTTATTCATATTGAATCAAGAGGGTCAACCTACTGTTGTTTCTGGAGTTCCTCCGGACTATTTCAGTGAAACGGGGCAACGCTGGGGTAACCCTTTATATGACTGGGATGTTCTTGCGAAGACGCATTTCCTCTGGTGGATCGATCGATTCAAGTTAATGATGCAGCACGTTCATTATATTCGTGTTGATCACTTCCGTGGATTTCAGGCATATTGGGAAATCCCGGTGGAAGAAGAAACTGCTATCAAGGGGCGCTGGATTGAAGCTCCAGGAAAACAACTTTTTGAGCGGGTGATATCTGAGTGTGGTGAATTACCGATTATCGCGGAGGATTTGGGAGTTATTACGCCAGAAGTTGAAGAACTCCGGGATTCCCTTGGTTTTCCAGGAATGAAAGTGTTGCAGTTTGGTTTTTCTGGACACGCAAATAATCCACATTTACCGCATAACTACACGGAAAACTGCATTGTTTATACTGGCACTCATGACAATGATACCACGGTAGGATGGTTTAAATCTTCTCAGAATGATGAGACAATTCGAAAACATTTATGGAATTATTTGGGATATGAATCAAAAGAACCTCATTGGGCTCTCATACGCCTTGCATTTCAGTCCATAGCACGCTGGGCGGTAATCCCCGCACAGGATGTGTTAGGATTAGATTCGCAGGCAAGAATGAACTTTCCGGGCA
The DNA here is from genome assembly GCA_016929305.1 of candidate division CSSED10-310 bacterium. Classification (GTDB taxonomy): domain Bacteria; phylum CSSED10-310; class CSSED10-310; order CSSED10-310; family JAFGJC01; genus JAFGJC01. The sequence continues at coordinate 3,353 of JAFGJC010000343.1, forward strand.
CGAGCACTGGAAATTGGATCTGGCAACTTGACAATTTAGAAAACTTAAAGAAATCATTAGAAGGTATTCAAAATTTAGCTGAATTATATTCTCGAACAGGATAATTCTTGGAGAAACCCTGTATGCAACATTTTGTCGATGTCCCTTCGAACTTCGAAAACATGTTTCGAGCAGCGGAAAAGTTTGTAGAGGCATACTTTGCAAAACGAAAATATTCACCGGGATATGGAATTATCGAAATTGATGGTGAACGTTATATTCTTGTCAGAGCGAAATCCATGTCTGTTGAACTTTTTGAAACCGTTCGTCGACTGTTTATCAGCAGTGAACATCATAAAGCCTTTGATATTGTAAAAAATCTGTTGTTCGATATTGCTCATGCTCTAGGTAAATCAGATGCGGTCTTTTTCCACAAAAAAGCAAAACTAAAAACACCGACAGAAAAATTATCGGCGGGTCCGGTACACTTTGCATTTTCCGGATGGGCATCCGTAAAAATATTACCGGAGTCTATCATTGAAACCGGTTCCAATTTTGTTCTTTATTATGAACATCCCCATTCATTCGAATCGGACAGTTGGCTTGAATCAGGGAAAAAACCTTCATTCCCTGTTTGCTATATGAATGCAGGCTATTCATCGGGGTGGTGTTCTGAAGCGTTCGGTCAGTATTTAGTATCCTTTGAAACATCATGTCGTGCTAGAGGTGATGACAGATGCCGATTTGTTATGGCGCCACCTGATCAAATTCACAGATATGTTAAAGATGAACTATCTGAGAAATTGACGACGGATCCATACGTGACACAATACAATATTCCAGGCTTTTTCAAACGAAAAGCTATTGAAGCGCTGCTTGAAAAATCCGAAAGTAAGTACCGAATGCTTTTTTCTTATGCAAACGACGCGATTTTTGTCTTGGAGCACGATAAGATCATTGATGTAAATCCCATGGGAATCTCGAGTGTAGGTCGTACTAAGGATGTGATTCTTAATTCACGTTTTCTGGACATGGCTCCGCGATTCCAGAGTAATGGACATTCTTCTTCCTCACTTTGGGCGGAATATTTCAAAGAAGCAGTTTCAGGTAAATCGATGGTTTTCGAGTGGCAATTCACCAGACCAGACGGATCGTTGGTTGATACAGAAATTGCATTGAACATTATCGATCCTGATTATCATCTTTTTCAGGCAATTATTCGAAATATAACCCAAAGAAAGAAACTAACGAGTCAACAAATTCAAGCTCAAAAAATGGAGGCGATTGGAACGTTAGCAAGTGGGGTCGCTCATGATTTCAATAACATTTTAGCCGGCATGTTAGGTTTTACTTCACTACTGAAATTACGATTACCTAAATCTGATGTTAACTGCCAATATTTGGAACGATTAGAAAACGCCATCCAGCAAGCAGCAGATTTAACGAAACAATTGCTCACCTTTTCCAAACGAAGCAAACCCAGAACGGTATCCCTTGATATTAATACCACCATAGAAAATGTAATACATCTATTAAAAAGCTCTATTAAACACGCCATCTCTCTTAACATTGAATTGTCGGAAAGCCTGGATCCTATTTATGGTGATCCGAATCAGCTTGAGCAAATGGTCATGAATCTGATTATAAATGCCTCTCAAGCATTACCCTCTGGAGGTACAATTACAATCCGAAGCAGAACTCCTTCCCCTCAAGAACTCTCAGCAGAAAACATTCTGCCATTGACCGAGAACTATTGGGTTGTTTTAGAGATAATCGATAATGGTATAGGGATGAGTGAATCGACGTTGAATCGTATTTTCGAACCATATTTTTCAATGAGGGAAAATGGAAAAGGCATTGGATTGGGTATGAGTATTGTTTACAATATTGTGAACAATCATCAAGGGCAAATAAGAATACAAAGCCGCGAAGCGCAAGGCACTCACGTTAAAGTTTTTCTACCCTTTTCCAAACAAAGCCCGTTGCCATATCTGGGTCACTCATCAGAACTCATTCCTGGTACAGAAACAATTTTAATCGTCGATGATGAGAAAATAATTAGAGATTTGCTGTCGGAATTACTCAATTCTCTTGGATACAAAATCCTTATCGCACATGACGGTTATGAAGCTTTGCAAATCGCTGATCGTCATGATCTCGAGCTGGCCATAATAAATATGGGTTTACCCAAAATGGATGGTCGAGAGACTTTTAAGGAGCTAAAAATCAAGCATTCTGGTATTTATGTTATACTGATGAGCGGGATGGATTTCTCTGAAACTGAACAAATCGAATTGAAAGCGGAAGGTGTCAGTTTTTGCCTGAAAAAACCATTTACTCTCGGTGAACTCTGCAGATGCATTCGAACGCTTTTCGACAGCCGAAAGAGTTGAGTTAATAGGTAGCGTTTTATCCGTGTTTTCTAATAAACTCCCTCATAAAAAGACATAGTTGCTGCACATGATCTAATGGAAGGGCATTATAAATAGATGCCCGTATTC
>JAFGJC010000344.1 GCA_016929305.1 candidate division CSSED10-310 bacterium
GATCCTTACGCAAGCTCCTTCCGTGAATGGCCCGCGCGACGAGTTCCTTGCCGGTTCCGGTCTCACCCAACACGAGAACTGTCGTATTGATGCCGGCAATCTGCTCAACTTTATAGAGCACATACTTAAGCCCGTCGCTCTGGCCAATAATGTTCTCATGGTTGTATTCCAGCCTGATTTCTTCCTGAAGATAGGCTCTCTCCGCTTCAAGCTGCTTTTTTAACGTCTTGATTTGGGCCAGGGCGGTTTCAGCAACATGTTTATCTTTCTCTGCTTCCTCCTTCGCAAGACTTAGCTCACCAGTCCGTTTTTCAACAAGATCCTCAAGATGTCTCTTATAATATTCACGCTCACTGACATCTTCGATGGCCAGAAGGATCAATCGAGTTTCCTTTGACTCGTTATAGATTCGCCGGGCGTTCAGATGCATAATTTTGCGACCCAGGTCAGGAAATTCGTGATCCACTTCAAAGTCATGAAAGGAGGTATTCTCGGGAAGGATATCTTCCAGTAATTCTCTGAGTTTTGGGATGTCCCATTGCCGGTTGTCAATTTCAAACAGTGATATCCCCTCAACCTTCTCAGAGTTGGCGTCGAACGTCTTGTAAAAGGAAGCATTAGCTCTGATCACTTTGAATGCAGAATCAAGCACAAGCAACGGCTCCCGGACTGAACCCAGGATGTTATCGAAAATCTCGATAAAGATATGATGTCCTTGCCTATCCTGCTCCAGCTTCTTCCCTTTCTGTTTCGTTCTCGCACCTGCTGACTGAATCTCGATTAAGAAATTTATTTTAACCCGTCTGCTGCTTCTGATCAATTGGAAAATACCAGATCTCCACTTCAACAATGTCACTAGAATAATGATGGCAAGGCGCGCATGAGTGATAAACAATCGGAATATGTTTATGTTTTTTGCTTGTCAAGTGAGTTTATGTTGTAATCATAAAGACGAGGAAAAACAAGAGAATAGCTTATCTTTACCGGCATTAAATATTGAAAGGAGAAGCAAATTATGATTCTTGAAAAAGGTGAAAAGGTTCATCTCGTAGAGAGGCGGCTATTCGAAAACGATCTCAGGCGTCACTTTGTAGGTGAGGTACATGAAATCAGCGGTTCCGTGATCCGCGCGGAAGGTTATACGTTTATTCTGGATACTTCAACAAACCAGTACACTCGGCGGTTTGACAAGCATATTCGCATTATCAGCCTTTCGGATTCCGGAAACATCATCAACGTCTTGCCGGCGGCGGCAGATCTTGAGGAGACCAATTACCGTCAATCCGAAGAGAAGAGGTTGATCGTCACAGATGAGAAATCATTTACTCTCGATGTCAACGAATTCGGACCAACCCAGTAGACTTACAAGACACATCAGGCTCAAACTTGAAATGAATTTGATCTTGCTGTTCATGTTTTTTTAATGGCACCTTTCTGTACCATTGGTGAAGCCTGCGGATTATTCATAATTCGAAGGGTCTTGATGAAATCGTTTCCTTCGGTATGCGAAACCGTAAGGATCTTGATTTGCAGCGAGCTGCTCAAAAGACTCTTCATTCCCAGTAAAACGCCGAATTTGTCAGATCCAAGATACTCATCCAGGTCACTGCGGGTAGCCCATTCATTTAGCGAACTGAAACTGTTTTCATTCTTGATGTTTCGAAAGACCTGATAGCTACGGCACCCTTTTACCTGTCGCATTGTTTCAATCATTGCCAGAAGGGTTTGCATTATTTCTTCCTGCTTCTCTGGAAATGCTTCCATTGTTATCTTTACTAAGATCATGAGAACCCTCCCCAGGAAATTCAACATGCCAATGACAGATACCTGTTTTTGAATTGTTCCTCCCAGCAAGTTTTCGGGAATTTCAATCCGTAATTAGAGTACCCAAAATCTGTGCCATTCTTAAAAACTTGGTGAAGATATTGGCATAACCTATTGATTCAAGAAAGTTAATTATTGGGTAATGGTGGATTTGGTAAAGTACAGAAAAGAATAAAGCAAAAGTCAATCATGCCAAGCGGTCATATATTACCAATTCGTTGGTATCTTTATTTCATTTTGTGTTGAGCGTCAGCGATTCTTTGCGTGCTCGTCTCCGAAGCCAGTTAATGGAACGAAGCACTGGACCACGAGATACAATCCACAAAACAAGCCGGTCCTTTCCAGGAAAATTCATCAGCATGATTCCAGCCAGAATCGTCAATATGCCCTGCCCCGGAAGAAGGAGTAGAATAAATCCTGCAATAACGAAGACGAATCCGAGTACATTCCTGCCAATTTTCAAGACGAGTCGCGTCATTTGATTGCGAATAATAATAACAGGTCTCTGATGGCGGGCATGCAAAAAGTAATCAGAGGGGATTCGAACAACTAATAATGGCACAACAATCAGGGTTGCGATGAAGACTACCATTGATGAAGATGCCAGCCACCAAAGCAATGTTTCGTGAGTTCCAATCCACTGAACCATACAGATAATCTCCCGCCGAAATTAACAGCGACTATTGATAACCGGATCTTATAAACCTTCAAATCCTCCTACCCACACGATCGCATCTATAAATTAGCATCCATAATGACCTGATTTTTCCCATTATGCTTTGCCCTATACAAAGCCCGATCCGCTCTTTTGATAAGATCCTGGGGGGAATTTGTTGACTGATTGCATACGGCAACTCCAGTGGAAATGGTAATCCGCTGTCCACCATAAGTTATGCTTGTAGCTTTCGCTCTGATTCTTTCTGCGATTTCTAACGCTTCACCGGGGCCGGAGGTAAATGGAAGAATTGTGATAAACTCATCACCACCCAAGCGACAACAGATATCCGTATCTCTCACCTGATCTCCCATTGTTTTTGCAAATTCAATCAGTATCCGGTCTCCTTCCTGATGACCATACTTATCGTTAACCGATTTGAAGTCATCGATGTCCAGCATGATTAAAGACAGACCGGTTTTATATCGGTGGTAGTTTTTGACTTCTAATTTCAGAAGCTCATAGCAGCTTGAATGGTTAAAAAGACCTGTCATCCCATCGCGCATCGAGAGGGTTGCTATTTCTGTAACATAGGTCTCTGAGATCAACGTGAGGGACTTTAACTCACTAGTTATATTCGAGAAGTAGTCTATTGTGGCAACAACAATCCGTACGTTTCTGCCGAGGCGCTGCGACATCATGTGTTTATGTGACAGGATTTTTCCCCAAAGAGTCTCTGCGATTTCAGGAGCGAAGTAGTGGTGTGTGACAGCATAAAGCAAATCCGAGTAAAAAACGATTCCCCTCTTATCCTTCTGTATGCCGATGAAAGCACTTTCAGCCCTTGTTATGTCACGGTCACCGGAAAAAGCCGACACCAATTCCACACTCATGACATCAGGAGTCGTCGTTCTCCTCAGCCTATCAACATCGGTTTCACCTTGCGAATACTTGGGTGTATTTTGATCATTCCCACTCATCATCAGTTCCTATACCCAAAGTTAGTACAAGCGGGGTTTGTGAGTTGTACATCACGATTCTCTTCCTCGCCGTGCATACCGTTGATCCGGGAACTAAAATCACCGAGCTTGGTACATTCAATCCGGATGTTTTTTCGGTATGATAACCCTCCGGCCAAACCGATCACCAGACTTTGCCGATGCCTCATGTTAAGCCACAGCCTTCGCAGTATTTTCGGAAGAGTATAAAACCGTTTGGAACATAAATTCATTTCAGCAATCGCTTCATCCGTGGTAAGGTTTTTATAACGAACCACCGGGTATGTGAGCGTGTAGTACTTCCAGTTCTCCGGGAACTCACAGATGGTGATACGATTCTGGAAATCCAAATCCTCCCACAGGCGGGTTCCGGGCAGTGGAGTTAAAAACAGCACGTTGACGAAATCGACGCCATAGCGGTCTGCGGTATCTGCGATGCGTTTTCCGATGCCTGGTTTGTCGGTATCAAAACCAATGATAAAAGAGCCGGCAACCAGGATGCCGAACGCCTGGATACGTCTGACTGCCTTACCCAGATCCTCGCTCCTGCAGAGTTTATTCTTACCTTCCATTTCTTTCAATCCATCTGGAGATGGGGACTCGAAACCGATGAACAATCCTTTGCAGCCGGCAGTGGCAGCCAATTCAAGAAGCTCGGTGTCTTTGGCGATGTTGATCGTCGTCTGGGCAACCCAATTTTTCTTGATATCCGCCTGTATCATAGCCCGGAATAGATCTTTTGCCCGTTCAATATGTTTCCAGCGCGTACCAATGAGATTGTCGTCGACAATCAATATAAGGTCTTCCGGTACACGCTTGAATTCACGGATAATCTGGTCCACAGGATACTGACGGAATTGCGCGCCATTGAACGATGTCACACTGCA
>JAFGJC010000032.1 GCA_016929305.1 candidate division CSSED10-310 bacterium
AATAGTTCATCACCAATTTTCCATAGATTGTTTTTCGATGATTGGCAAATAATATTTTTCTACAATTGTATCCCACGAATACATTTTTCTGGCTTTGACAGCCGCAGCTTCCCCTATTCTTTTTCGCAAGTCTGAATTCAGTATCAGCAGCTCAAATGCTTCCACCAATTGATCGGCTGACAATTTAGGAACGGAGATACCCGTAATATTATGTTGTATGATATGCTGCAAGCCGCCAACTCGAGTTACAATAACCGGCTTTCCGGATGCCATGGCTTCCACAGCTACAATACCAAAGGGTTCCTGCCAGATGGAAGGAACGACACAAATATCCAGGTCTGCATAAAAATGATGGAGTGTTTCCGGACTGAACCAGCCCTTATAATAAACACGTGGTAATTCGGGAAGTGTTTCAGGTGCTTTTCCTGTCAGCCAGAGTTCCACATCATAATTCTTTTCAAGAAGTTTAACGAAAGCTTCTCGTAACACTCCATACCCTTTGTTGTAATCATTTATCCGACCGACCATGCCTATTCTGAATGGTTTTTTATCTTTGAATGGTTGTTGCGGAAATTGCTCCGGGTTGATTCCGCCAGGAATAATATGCACAGAAGAATTCATTGGGCTGATAATTGACTGTATCAGTGAATTATAAACTAGAATTGCTCTTGCACGTTTAATCATTGTTTTGACTGTGCAAGGATATGTCGGGAAAAAAGCCATCGCTCCAATATATTCATAGAACATACCGGGGTATCCGGCAAGAACATCTCTAGCCATTTGTTTTAGAGCACATGCGTTGCAGTATGTATAATCCAACAGTAAATTTCCGATATGCGAACGAAAACAGGATCTTGAACCGCACATGAATGTACCATGATGTCTCAGACACAGACATTCATAGGCAAAGAATCTAAGGATCGTCGGATAGTTTCTGGCTGCCATTGCTGCCCATGGTTTCATATGCCAGCCATCGGTTATGAAAACCAGATCTGGTTGATAGTTATCCAAAGCCGTTGAAAATCTTTCGACAACCTTCCATCGATTAAAGGCGGAGGGACAGAATGAGATCGGTTGAACCTCAAATCCAACATCACCTGTGATGGTTCCTCGAGAGACGACATTATCAAGTTTGGGCGCAAACAATTTAAGTTCATGATAGCGAGCGATCCTGGAGAACACCTCTTTGACATCAACTCTCGCACCACCATCCGGTGGCCAATTGAACAGCAGGTCAATGACTGCGATACGCATCTTTGATTACCTTTTTAATGTAATAATACAATCTTTCGACAAGAACAGGGAGAGAATATTGGCGTTCAACCCTGTCCCTCGCCTGTTGACCAATAGAAAGTCGCAATGCTTTATCTTCAGCCATTTTATACATGTATTCTGTAAATTCCTGAGCACCTGTTGCTAAACATCCACTTTTCTGATGTTCAATAACATTATGCACTTCACCGACATCTGAAGCCACTACGGGTAAACCTGTAGCCATATACTCAAATAACTTGGTCGGACTCTTGGATTTCAGCCAGAGAGAGTCTCCGGCCAAGGGCAATAAACCCACATCTGATTCAGCCAATACGGAGGGCATTTTTTCGGGAGAAACCCACCCGTCAAGATCTATCTGCGATGCAAGATCTCCAAACTCATTGTTTATATGTTCAACAACGTTTGACATATACTGACCGCCCCCGACAAGCTTTAACCGCACATCCAAACCTTTTTCAGCCACAGTCTTAAAACTATTGAGCAACATGACAACACTCTTGAAAATTTCTTCTCCCCACACCAACCCGTTCCATAAAAATGTTGTTGTTTTCCTGTGTCTGCGATCGACAAACTGAAACTTGCCGATATCAACTCCTGTGGAAATATAAGCGACATTTGAATTAAATTGGCGAAGGTAATCTTCCAGTGCTTTGCTTGAAGCAACACATCCAAGGGCACCCTTCGCAATGTGTTGTGTCATTGTCTGGGAATTATCGGAGCCGAAAACAGATCGGTTTAAAAATGAAGTTTTAAAAGGTACAGTTAAATCAACGTCGTAGTCATCATAATCGAAAATATATCGATTAAACCAGTATTTTGACAACAGAAGCGGTGCCGCGGCATGATAATGAATCTTTTGAATATAGAAAACACTTCTGGGATATCTGAGCAATGATATTAATCCTTTCATATTCAGTTTGATTCGATCACGCTCCCGCAATCCCCACATCTCCACCTCGGAAAACTGCGGTCCCAAATGATCTTTGAACGATATAACCCGTGTTTCAACATCGGGATACTTTGATAACTGTTCAGCAAAATTATAGCATCGAACTCGAGTATGAGGATAATCAAAACCGCTGATACCGACGAAGACAACTTTTATCATAAATCCATCTCCCGCTTTCAAGCTATCATTATGGGCAGGAGTTTGTAAATATTAGAGCATGGTGGTTCATTGTTTGACAAAGTGATGATAAACGGGACAGAGGATATGAGGGCAACATAAAATATGAAACCTTTTCCTGGGTTCAGGGGTAGTATAAGTAGAACTTGCCGGGAAGTCCAAAAACTTCCTAACAATCCCATCACCTGAGCCAACCTACACAGTCCTACCACAACCCAGACCCCTCAAACAATGAGGGGCCCGCCTGCTTTTTATCCTAAGAGTGTCAAAACGAATTCAGGCTGCCGTCTTCATCTGATTTTCCCGAAATAATCATACTATTTAACAAGACCGGCTTTCTGTAGAATTTTTATGTGCAATTTCGATTTGGGCAACTCGTATATTTTTTTTGTGGAAACCCATCGAAATTGATCCCATGTCGTGTTTTCCCAATCTGAACACAGTTTCGCCATATATACATCAAGTGATAATTTAAAGTGTGAAAACTGATGCCGAATAGTAAATACCTTATCTTCAGTACTTTCCAATTTATTTTTCAATAAAAACTCATCCTTTGATATCTGATCAAAACGTATGTTCGGTAATTCCCATAATCCTCCAAGCAATCCGTTCTCTTGACGCTTCACCATGAGAAACAAATCACTGTCTCTGACGATGAATGCCGCTCCGAACACTGACGGAATCTGTGATTTCACTTTTTTCCTGGGAAATTCAGAAATTTTTTTATTTTGAAGGGCATAACATTCACGCATATAGATACATCCGGCACAATCCGGCATTTTTTTACATTGAACTGCTCCAAATTCCATCCATGCCTGGTTAATCCATCGGGGTTCATGCAATCCAAATGATCTTTCCATTTTCTGTTTAATTTCTCTTATCATCCGCGAGCTTGTGAGCAGATAAGGTAACCCGAATAATCGCGCCATAACCCGTTTAACGTTTCCATCTGCAGTCCCGACAGGAATATTGAATGCGATACTGGCAACGGCAGCGGCAATATAGGGGCCAAATCCAGGAATTTTCAGCAGTTCCGTATAAGATCGGGGGAACTGTCCTTTTCGTTCTTTCATTAGATATTTTGCAGCCAGATGAATATTTCTTGCCCTGTTATAATATCCAAGACCTTCCCATGCTTTTAGCACCTCTTGAAGCGTCGAGTCTGCCAGGATAGCCAGCGAAGGAAAACACTGAAGCCATTTCAAATAATATGGGATAACGGTTCTAACCTGTGTTTGCTGTAACATTACCTCACTGATCCATATTTTGTAAGGATCCACTTCCTCGCGCCACGGCATCGATCGTTTGTTTGCATCAAACCACGTCATTAAATCATGCACCATTTTCTCAGTTATTTTCCACCTCATCATAAAAACCATCCACCCATAAACACCTTACGGATATCGGACAGACCAAGTCAACCTGCTGGAAATATAGATCAGATAAATTCCAAACAATTCGGGGATATGCTAACATTGAAATGTTTGCAAACCGGTTCCGTTGAGGAAAATTTACGTGGAAAATCTTATACCCGGTTCTGATCCAATTCCTGTTGCTTGGGGATGGTTAAAATTTTTTCTGCTACTAACCTTTATATTCCATCTTTTATTTATGAATACCATGCTGGGCACAGCCTTTATCGCCTTGGCAAATTCATTCAAAAAATCCAAAACCGCGTTATCCGTCACCAAGAAAGTCTCTTCTAAACTGCCCTATGTCATCGCTTTTACGATAAATACAGGTGTCGCTCCCCTCTTGTTCCTTCAAGTGCTTTATGGATCATTCATCTATGTGAGTTCGGTACTGATGGCGGTATATTGGTTATCTATCCTGCTTTTACTACTTCTTGGCTATTATAGCGCATATATGTATGATTTTGGGTTTAACCGATTGGGCTCTTGGCGAATGCTTTTTATTGCCATCACGGTCATTAATCTAATGATTATCGGGTTTTTCTTCACCAACAACGCTACGTTAATGCTTCATCCTGATCAATGGAGCAGATATTTTGACAGACCATTTGGAACATTGTTAAACCTTACCGATCCAACACTCTGGCCACGATACTTGCATTTCATGGTTGCCTCCTTTGCTGTTGGAGGTTTATTCATCGCCATTATCGGAACATTGCAAAGAAATAAAGGTCTAGAGAAAGCTGATCGTGAAATAACACTTGGCATGAAATGGTTTTCCCATGCAACTTTATTACAAATATTCATTGGATTATGGTTCTTCATTACAGTGCCCAAAAACATCATGTTGCTGTTTATGGGACAGAATATTCTGTACACGAGTATGTTTATCATTGGCATCGGTCTGTCGTTTTTGACCGTTATCATGGGTTACAGAAAGAAAGTTTTGGCGTCAACCGTCAGTATGTTGCTGACAATAGTTCTCATGACCCTCACCCGCGATTTTCTGAGGACTGCTTATCTAAATGAGCACTTCCATATTTCAAAGTTACCCGTTATACCTCAATATTCTCCAATGATCGTTTTTATTGTTTCCCTGGTTGCCGGCTTAGCAATGGTTGTTTTGATGCTTCGATGGGCACATCAAAGCATTAAGAAAGTTAACTCATGAACTATCCGGTTTGGGAAATACCTGCTATTGGTGGATCCTTTCTAATCGCCACAATTTCCATCTTGCATGTGTTCGTGGCTCATTTTGCCGTCGGTGGCGGATTGTTTTTAGTATTAACTGAGTTGAAAGGATACAGAGAGAATTCGAATGTTATTTTGGATTACACTCGAAAACATTCAAAATTTTTTCTTTTGACAACGCTGGTCTTTGGAAGTGTATCCGGAGTCGGCATCTGGTTCATTATATCCATCGTCAGTCCCCATGCTACGTCCATATTGATACATTCCTTTGTCTTTGGATGGGCTACGGAGTGGGTTTTTTTTGTTGGGGAAATTGTGGCTTTGTTTGTTTATTTTTATACATTTGGCCGAATGGAAAAGAAAAAGCATCTCCTGGTCGGATGGATATATTTCCTTTTTGCATGGTTATCTCTGTTTGTCATCAATGGCATCCTAAGTTTCATGCTCACGCCAGGTGAATGGATAAACAACTACCAGTTCTGGTCAGGCTTCTTCAATCCCAGTTTCTTTCCGTCTCTTTTATTTCGAACATTTTTAGCTCTGATGCTTGCCGGTCTTTTTGGATTTTTAACCTCTACATATTTAACCAATCCGAATGACAGAAACCGAATGGTTCGATATTGCGCCATATGGCTGCTGGCACCGGTAGTATTTTTTATACTTTCGGGATACTGGTACTTGAACTCTCTTTCCTCTTTTTCACAAAGTATGATTCTGGGCGAATCCCCAAGAACATTTCTGTTTTTCGAATTTTTCATTTATCTAACTCCCCCTCTGATTATCGGCAGTTTGATTATGGCTATCAGACTGCCGGCAATTATTAAAAGATCCTTTGCCATCCTTCTGTGCCTTCTTGGATTGTTTTATATAGGATCCTTCGAGTGGATCAGGGAATCTGCTCGCAGGCCATTTATAATTTTCAACTATATGTACTCAAATTCAATATATGTCGCTGATGTCGAATCGTTCAATAAAGCTGGGATATTGCAACAAGCAAAATGGGTCAAGCATCGTACTGCGACAGGAGATTCGATTATAGAAGCAGGAAAAGAAATTTTCCGGTTGGAATGCTTGTCTTGTCATACGATCCACGGACCGTTGAATGATATTGTACCTATCACAACTAAATACACTGTTGCCGGAATGGATTCAATGCTCAATGGATTGGGAAAAGTAAATACATATATGCCGCCTTTCATTGGCACATCTGAAGAGAGATATGCTCTCGCTTCATATATTGTTTCGCAGATTCACCATCGGCCTTTTCCTGACAAGGAGCAAGATTCGGATATCATTCCTCTGGATACAGACATTCCTTCTTTCAATGGCTCAAGGGATAAATATATATTATTAGCTTGGAATGACCTTGGAATGCACTGTCTTACTGATGCAGATGCATATTTCAACATAATGCCGCCGGCAAACACACTATGTGCACAACTTATCAGACGTGGTGATCCGCCTGAAATCATCCATAACGGCGTTACAATTACCTATGAGGTCGAACCGGGTTTTGAGTCACCTCAGAAACACGTCAATTTCTGGGAATATGCCAATTCACTCTTTAGTATCGATGTGATACCGGGAATCGGATTATCTGGCAATGGCATGCGAGGTACCATGGTTTCGAATCCAGAAACGGGCGTTTTCTTGGCAGATAAAATCCCGGTTGTGCCGTATAATGATGTGTTTGCATTCAATCCCTATCCCATTTTTGTCATTACTGCCACTGACAATGCTTCGGAATCGATACTCGCCAGAACAAAAACAGTTGCTCCTGTATCGACAGAAATGGGTTGCAAAACATGCCATGGCGGATCATGGGGTTTTAAAGAAATAACCGGATTAAGTCCATCCACCGCTGAGGACATCCTGAGTGTTCACGACAGAACAAACCGGACAGCTTTGCTTCAACAGGCTCAGGAAGGCAATCCCAAATCATGCCAGTCCTGTCATGGGGATCCGGCATTGAATGCTGAAGGAGTTTCGGCAAGATTGAACATGTCTGCTGCGATTCACGGTTTTCATGCTAATTACCTGACAGATGAAGACGGTTTTGTTTGCACAAAGTGCCACCCCGCATCACTTATCGGATATACGAAATGTTTAAGAGGCATTCATGCCTATCTCGGATTGGATTGCGCCGCATGTCACGGATATATGGAAGACCATGCGATAAGTCTGTTAAAACATGAAGATTCTCTTGGAAAATCCTCTGCAAAGAAGCTGATGAAACATCTTGAACCGCGGATTGTAACCACTCATGATGAAATTGTACCAAGAATTCCATGGGAAAATGAACCGGACTGTCTGAATTGTCATGTCGATTTTGCGATTCCTGAAGAATATAGCACTTTTAATGCGTGGACAGACACATTCGACAACCTGTTTCGTAAGCGGCAAGATGATGCCGGTATCATGTGTGCCGCCTGCCATGGAAGTCCCCATGCAATCTATCCTGCAGATAATCCTTACGGTAAATACAGGGATACCATTCAACCGATGCAATATCATCAAAAACCCTATCCTATAGGATCAAACAAACAATGTTCCCTTTGCCATTTGCACAGTATGGAGGTTGAAATGCACCATCCGAATATTTCTGCTATGATAAGAAATACCCTAGATTAGGAAAGCATGATTATGGAAATTGATGACCAACGTATATTGCTCGGTAAAGATATCTTTTACGGAACCTCCAGTTGGTCCGAAAAGAGTTGGATAGGAACTTTTTATCCTTCTTCCATAACCCCCTCCTTGATGTTAACGCATTATGCGACACAGTTCCGCTCAGTTGAAGCAGATGTAACTTACTATCGCATACCATCCCGGCGAATGGTGCAAAATTGGTTTCAAGCCACGCCTATTGATTTTGTCATGTCAGCAAAATTTCCCCGCTCGATTGTTCATGCTGGTGAAGAAAGACTTCCTAACGCAGATAAACTCCTTCTACCCGACTTCGTGGGACATGAAACTCTTGATTTTCTGGAAATAATGCGCGGATTGGATATGAAACTCGGACCCATCGTGCTTCAATTCCCTTATTTCAATAAATCGGTATTCAGTGAACCAAGTCAATTTTTAAACAGACTGGACTTATTTCTGGGATGGTTGCCTGTCGGCTATCGTTATGCAGTCGAAATTCGAAATCGAAATTATCTGCTGCCCGAATTTTTTGATGTTCTTCGAAAACACGGATCTGCATTTGTACTTGCTGATATTTCATATATGCCTCATCCTATTGAAATATTTGAAAAACTGGATCTGGTGACAGCGGATTTTGTCTATGTGAGACTTATTGGAAACCGTAAAGCCGTTGAGGAGAAAAGCCATTCTTTCGATCGAATCGTTATCGATCAAAGCTCCCGCTTAAAACAATGGGCTGAAATTCTTATTGAATTTATTAGTCAGCATATGACGGTTTTTATGTATGCCAACAATCATTTTGCCGGGCATGGACCGGCATCTATCCGCCAGCTTGTTCAACTGATTAAAGAAAACTGCTGATCTCATCCTGATCATAATGCGTAACACCTGTTACTGCTTCATGCTACCATTCAATTTTTTAGGCCATTGACTTCATCGATATACCGATTCACATCAAATTTTGATTTGCATCCATTCCGATTCATGTATCTGATTTTCCCGAATACGGATCGTTCCGGCCAAGCTCTATCATGAACACCGCCTATAGACCATGCAATACCAGCATACCCGTTCGGATCCCTGCCATCCAATTCATACTTATCGTTAAGATAGATTGCTATTTTCATTGCATCTTCAGGATTGTGAGTCCACTCCAATATTTTCTTTGCCCAGTACATCCGCATGTAGCCATGCATTTTACCTTTGATTTTCATTTCCTGTTGAGCCGCATTCCAGAGGGAATCATGCGTTAATGCATCCTCAAATTGATGCTGATTGTAGATGTGAGTTCGTGTGTCGGATTTATGTTCATTCAAGGTTTTCCGCGCCCAATTGGGAAAACCCGTAACGGAATCATAGTTATCGTTATAGTAGCAGAAATTGTCAGACAATTCCCGTCTAACAATAATTTCATCCAAAAAGGGATGATCCAGAGTAACTCCTAATTTCATAATTTCCAAAACCACTCTCTGAGCTGAGATTTGTCCGAAATGGAGATATGGCGAAAGGTGAGACTGCCCGTCGGCGTTGGGATCATTTTTCCTGAGATTGTATTCCCTTACTTTCGCAGAGACAAACAATTTTAAAAGATTACCTGCCGCCAATTCACCAGGTTTAAGCCAAGTCACCGGTGTAACTGAGTGATCGAGCGGTATTGAATCAAGCAATTTACCCGGATTAACATTTTTACCAAGCTTTACATTTTTCTGGTGATGTATCGGTGGAAAGGAGTCCAGATAGAGATTCAATAATCGTTTGATTTTTTTCCGGATTGTAAACGCCGCATATTCCTGTTTATTCGACAATAACCAACAAGGAATTATATTATGAGCATCAACTTCAAATACAGGTATATGAAGAGCTTGTAATACAGCATGCTTCCACTTTTGTTTAATTGCTAAAGGGTCAAAATCCGTTACGATGAGACCGCCGTCAATATCATTTATCAGCTTCGGCAAACTCTCTTGAGGATAACCCTGCTGAATATAAAATGGAATCCCTTTTTCTTCAAGTTTTCCACTGAGTTCAGACAATCCATTTAGCATAAAGTGATATTGTCTCAATCCCGCGTTGAGGAATTCAGGGACAAGGATGAAAATGACTATCAACGGACGATTGAACTGCACTGCAAGATGTTGAGCATAAATAAATGCCCAGTTATCTTCCATCCTTTGATCTCTGCTCATCCAGTAGACAACGTTTCCACTTTTGTATTCATTCGTTGTTAAACAGCGAACCCGATCCATTTGCATAAACCAAACTCCCCTGCTTTGAAATTTTTCCTTTCAGAAATGATCAAAACAATCTCTAAAGTATTTTTTCAATAAGCATCAATAATTATAATAAGAAAAAGTTTGTAAGGAATCTATTGATGATCTACCGTTTGGCTGCGAATACAGTAATGATTCTACATCTGATCTTCATTTTGTACGTAATTCTGGGTTGGATAACGGTATTTTTCTACAAACATTCTCTATGGTTTCATTTGCCTGCCGTTCTTTGGGGAATTGGTATTGAACTTTTCGGATGGATATGTCCTTTAACGCCTTTGGAAAATATGTTTCGGAAACTGGCAGGTGAATCAGGAGATCATGATGGTTTCATGGAAAGAATGTTAACTTCGTTAATCTATCCGATGCATATGACACGGTCTTTGCAGTTGACTCTGGCAATTTTGGTGATCGGTTTAAATGTGACTGGGTATACATGTGTTTATATGTATTATTCCCGCAAAAGATGTTGATGTGTTCGAATTCCACCCCAAAAACAGCTTCAAGGATTAATATTACTGGTTGATAATCTTTGATTTTCTTTGATTTTCTTTAGATGGAACCATCTGGCCGTGAAATATATGATCACCAAAGACAATGAAATCCAGAGCATTTTTATAGCCCGCCACTGGCTGATATGAATGTATTGAGAAAAGAATCCTCC
The DNA here is from genome assembly GCA_016929305.1 of candidate division CSSED10-310 bacterium. Taxonomy (GTDB): domain Bacteria; phylum CSSED10-310; class CSSED10-310; order CSSED10-310; family JAFGJC01; genus JAFGJC01. The sequence continues at coordinate 10,585 of JAFGJC010000032.1, forward strand.
AATCGTCCCCATGGCAAGTGTCCAGATTGTGCAGTTCACAAACTGCGCTAATGCAAACCATCGTTTGGGCAGTTTAGCCATACCGAAGCTGATCGCCCCGATCAGTTTCAAACTATAAAGATATTGCAATAGAAAGATAGATATCCATGGATTTCTTCGAATAATTTGATTAACTTTCTCAAGTTTGATTGCTATCTGTGATTTAAACAAGACCTTGCATTTTTCGTTTAACGAAACACCCAGAAAATACCAGAAAAGGTGTCCTGCCCAGGCTGAAGAAACGGTAATCAGTACAGCGTATGGTAAAGAGATAACATTCTCATAAACAAGCATTCCCGTAACAAGAACCATCAGTGTGCTTTGGAAAAAACAACCGATTGCAATTATCCAAATGCCATAAGTTGTAATAAGAGAGATCATTAATTCCATTCGAGTCTCCAGAAATTATGGAAGCGGTCCAAATCCCCATTCAATCATCGCCATATCACCAATAAGTGATTGTAATAATTTATCGACCATCGCTCCATAAAAAGTCAATCCTGTCATTCGTTTTTCTCCGACATCCGGCCACGAAATACCCTCCAGTACTGAGATGTGTGTCGTTCCTGGAAATACATCCATAGTTTGAAAGTCGAGAGAATTGGGATCCTGCGGACAAAAATGCCGCCAACTGGGCCAAAACCAGAACTCACCATAAACACCAAGAACAAAAAAGACGTTCGTTTCATTCAAGATTGATCCAGAATTGTTAAGATATCCGTCGATCCAGAATTGATCTCCGGGCGACACATACGTCGGCATATCAATCGTCACTCCAGTTTTAATAACAGGTGTTGGCGTTGGAGAAGGATATGGAGATGGCGGATAAATTTTCACATTACCGGAAAGCGTGATTTCCTGTATTTGCCAGCCTGAGTAACTTAATCCACCATCACTGACAAATCGGAATCGTATTCTTACTGCACTTCTTGACGGCTCGATATCAAACAGATCCGTTCTCCAATCCGGAATGGTATGCCAGCACGGTGAACCTGGTTCAGCGGTAGTTCCTACGGTGAAAACCGCTGGATATCCGGATTCTGGCTGAAGAGGAATAAAACCGTTTCCTTCATCGATCTCAACACGGCCGCCATCATATGCCAGACCACCTCCAGCATCTTCCCCTGTCATCCGGTGAGTCACAGAAAGTACAACATCACCCTCAATCAAGAATTCTGGCAAATACAATGCGGCATCCATGCCACTGTTATAAGGCAACCCTCCGGATCGGCCACATATAAAATGGTTTTCGTCAATTTGCCATTGATCGAAGGCATGCTCCGTGACCGGTTTATGTTTCGTACCACACCATCCATATTCCGGCGCAAATGTCATTGTACCATTTGGTATAAGCAGTGAAAGATCCTCCATCGCTTCCATCTCATCATAGATTCTCACCAGGAGTTCCTTATTGGCCGGACAATCGCCGCTTAAGAATACATCTACTGGACCTATCCATAGTCTTTCCATGGCGTCTAAACTGATAGAATACACGTTATTCTGTCCGATATTTAGATAAGACGACAACGATTCTACCGTTATTAATGTTGAATCCATATTGCCGGAGCCTATATTTTCCAGAGGAATCAATATATTTGCATGTTCGCCGGGAGATAAAACATTATCATCATTATCATTGATAAAGGGTGGACCCGTGCGCAGCTCCGGAGCAGAAATTTTCATATGCACGGGACGTGACCAAATGTCCTGATCCGATATAATCCAGAGCGTCAATAATGGTATTTCAGCATCTTTCAGGTCCGATGACAACCTTACAGAAAAGGGACCGCCTTGAGTTGTACCACCCGGTTGCACTTCAAAGAAAAAAACCGGGTTCCCAGACAATACCGTCACCTTGGAACTCCCGCTTTCCAGATATCCTGTCAAGCCATTTTCAAAGCTGTTGCTAGTTCTGTTGACCAATTCAAACCATAATTGAACTGTTTCTCCCGGTTCCGGAAAACCGTCTGCATCTTCTCCCGAATCATCGATATATATCGAATCAATCATAGGTTGGCGATGGGATGTCAGTGTTGGATCACCCAGCAACGTGGCTCCATAAAACCAGGGCGGGTTCTGATTGATGTGCAGTTTAGCCCAGTGCAAATATGCATCACCGAGACAAGATCCCTTATCCAGTTCATTCACAATATCATTCAGATAATAAATAGAACCTGTTTTTGTAGAACCTAGAAGCGCCAGGGAAACCCCGGGTGAAAAAATGTACCATCCTCCCATATATTCAGGAGATGTATAACGAGCGTTTGAGCAAGAAAAATCGGAAAAAAAACGGGTTTGATTATCAATATCCACCAATTCCGTGGAATAAAAAGGGCCTCCACCAAATGCATGTGCTGACGTGCCGCCATGTACATAGACTGAAATCCAGGGATACGATATATTGAGTGCATTTCGATAATCCTGTGGAGATGAAGAGACGGTTCTTTGGTAACGGCCAAAAAGCCAATTTACCGCATCGCTTCCTTGATACGAATCCGAACCGAAAGATGGATCAGCGAACACGAGTGGCGGCATATCATACGGCGTGTTTTCATGTCTAAATACGGTTGCCTTGTTAAGGTAATGCCGGAACATAGCTACCGGTTCCTGTCCTGAAGCGGTCAGGGGTGAGGCAAGTAATCTGCCAACCCATATTTCAGGCGATATATTTCCGTCGTGACCGTCATAAACGGTATCCTGATCCGTATCCAACCAGATACCATCTAAATCCATGTAAAATAAATCGATCGGAAATTCGATTGATCCGAAATCGCCTTCGAGTCTGTAAAATGCAATGGGCAAATCCCCGATGAAAAGAACTCCGTCAAGTTCATTGTTATACAAATTAACCAGCAGCTGTTTCAGATCTTCCGGATGACCATTCTCTACCGATAACAACTCGACATCCCAGCCCTCCAAATTTAATTGAGATGAATACATCAACAAATCGCCTTCAAGTCTATCGAAAACAACATCTTCTACGATTATTGCCACATATCCCGATATCCGGTTTCCACGGAAAGATTTCGAATAGGTAACTTTAAGCGGACATTCATTCGTCGATCTAAACCTCTCCAAATCTGACGCGTTATAATCCGAATCGATCCATTTATTTTGGGATTTAGGCCAAGGTGAGGAGTAGACAGCTATTGGTAGCAATATTCCTACAATACAGTTCAACATCCATCTTTGCACGATCACCTCATCAATATATTAACGATCAAGAAATGATTTATCAGTGTTCCTCAAACGGCGTGGTTAATGCCTTCAATTGTTCTTTTGTCAATGGTTCTCCGAATGCAGCATAATGCACAACAGGGGATTGCGGATCGGGCACTGGAACCCATTTCCCATCGACATAGTTTTGGTAAACACATTTATAATTTACGGCATCCACAACGGGAATAACACCTTTCAGATTGACAACGGCATCATCCTTTTTTTCCAGCAGAGTCACTTCTCCTTTGGAAACCTGTTTTACGATATCCGTGCCATGGCAATCATTGCATTTGCGACCTTCTTTCATCACTGAGTGACTGAATTGGGGAGCAAACATAAGAAAGGTCTTGTTTCCATTGGCCACGAATGTTTGCATATTTGCAGAAGTTACTTTTCCTTCATAATTCATCAGAAAAACCCAATCGGAGACTGGAATTGAAACTTTTTTCTGTGTTGTATAAAAGGTATCAAAATGGCAATTTGAACAGCTTAAGACATGCCGAACATGACAGGCTTTACAGTCAAGTTTATTATTGTGGATCTTGTGAGATTTAATTTCTGAAACTACTTCATGGCAATTTTCACACTCAACATCCATAGCCTCTTTCGCTCTCATCGAAATGTAGCGCGTGCCGTCACCATGAACTTCCTTTAAAGAATGACAATCCATGCAGGCAAGCCCTGCGCTGCGATGAACATCAGATACATTGGCGGCATCATCCCTTTTCATGACATTTGCTTCCCGGCCGTGACATGTCAGACAGCGATCCGGCTGCAAAGCAGCTTGGGTGGTATACATCTTCTTCTCTACCTTAACCTCCAAATGACAGGCATCGCATGATGACGCGTGACAATGTTTGCAGTGAAGTTCATCATAGGGCACACCTGTGATTTTCTCCAAACCACCATTTTCTTTGCTGTACCAATATTTCATTCCATCTGTCGTAAAATGAAGACTGGACAGAAAAAAGCAGTCCTCAGAAGTAATCTCTGCCGATTGACCTTTGGGTGTTACAACTACCAGACTACCTAAACAGATTATACAAACAAAAATTTTTAAAAACCTCATCCAAACCTCCTTAGCAATATTACTATTTTAGCAAAGCACCATCATCTCGTAAACAAATTAATCAGGTATTGTACTGTGTGAGTGGTTTTCATATGGATTGATATTATCGGTTTTCATGCGCCGCCAATACGTGTATAATGAAGTTAATTAAAGATCAGCCGTAATGATCCCAATTCAGGGGAGGTAAGTTGTGGAACGTATAAAAATTGAACGAAATGTAAGTAAAGGCAAGCTGGATAAATTGAATGTTATTTCGTGGCCAATTTGGGCTAAAGAAAACTCTGAATTCCCATGGCATTACGATAAGCAGGAAATTTGTTTTTTCATAGAGGGGCACGCTATCGTCACGCCGGATAATGGTGAACCTGTTGAGATGGGAGAGGGTGATCTTGTGACTTTTCCAGCTGGTCTTTCTTGTATGTGGAAAATAACAAAACCTGTTAAGAAACACTATAATTTCGAATAGGATTTATTTTTTCCAAATTGCCGGTCGAAGGGCGATCAAAACAGAAAAAATTTCAAGACGACCCATAAGCATACACATGATCAATATCCATTTCCCTGGCAAAGGTATCCATGCATAATTTTCTACAGCACCAACGCCGCTCAATCCTGGACCTATATTGAAAAGGGTTGCCACAACACAGGAAATTGCAGTCAGCAGGTCAGGTATGAACAGACACATAAGTGTTGAACAAATGACAAATGTCAAAAGAAACAGATTAAACAGTGAAAGGATATTGATAACTCGTCTTTCATCGATCGATGTCTGACCAATTTTAATCGGTGAGATCCACCGTGGTTTGGCAAGTTTTTTGATCTCGCGCCAGGAAATTTTCATTACGGTAATCACCCGGATAATTTTCAGCCCTCCTCCGGTTGATCCCGCACATCCTCCCCAAAACATTAAAATAATCAAAACCAAACGGCAAACATCAGGCCACACATCAAAATCCGCCGTGCAAAAACCTGTGGTCGTTAAAATCGACACCACTTGAAACGCTGCTTGAGAAAAAGCACCGCTCAATGTATCAATTTTGGCTTCTTCCTCTGACATATGCTTTTCAAAATCATTGAAGGACATTTTGTCATAGCGGTAACTTTCATAACCTATTTCCGTATCGGGAAGACCTTGGAAATATAGGATTCCGGTAACAAACAGGGTCCCAATTAGGAGTGTTGCCAGATAAAAATGCAATTCCTTATCTTCAAACAGACTTCTGTAATGTCGCTTTAGAAGAACTCTGTAATGAATAATATAGTTAATTCCGCTCAAAACCATAAAAATGATGATGACCCAATGAAAATAAGTATTCTGGTAGTACCCAACGGACAGGTTTTTAGTGGAAAATCCTCCTGTTGCCAACGTTCCGAATGTATGACAGAAAGAATCGAACAGAGACATCCCACCGAAAAACAGGAGCGATGTTTCCAACACCGTAAACAACAAATAGACACCCCAAAGAATCTTGGCTGTTTCTGATAATCTCGGCTGCAATCTTTCTTTGGTCGGTCCGGGCACCTCACCTTTATACATTCCGTACCCGGAAACTCCCATTGCCGGGAAAATTGCCAGTGCCAAGGTAATAATCCCCATGCCACCCAACCAGTGTGTCATGCTCCGCCAAAACAATATTCCTTTAGGTATGGTCTCGATATCAGTAAGAATCGTTGATCCGGTTGTCGTGAAACCGCTCATTGTTTCGAAGTAAGCATCGGAGAAAAAATGAACGACATCGGATATCGCAACCATATCTTTTGAAAAAACAAAGTAAAAAAACAATGGCAGACAACCAACCGCTGAAAGAGTTATCCAGCCAAATGTAACCACAGCATAACCTTCTCTCACGCCAATCTCTTGACGATATCGATAGCATACGGCTATCAACAGAAAGCCGACGAACCATGAAATAAGTATACTCAATGAAAATCCGAGAAATTCAGGCCCCAGGAATATTGATATTTTGAATTGAGGGACATCGTTATAGAGTCCGATAAAAAAAGGTATGAACATAATAAATGCCATTACCTGCAATAGTTTACCAATAGCATACCCTACGGATCGTTTGTTCATAATCTTTCTTTAAATAAATTTTTAATAGCACCCAATGTCTTGACTCGTGCAATAACCATAGCTTGATCTCCGGGGTGAATGACAAAATCTCCGGAAGGAATCATTAGGTTTTCATTTCGGATTATTGCGCCAATGATAGCTTTTTGAGCCAATGGTTTCCAGGCTTTATGTAAAGGAATACCACAAATCTTGCTGTTTTCTCCGGCAATAATGCGAATTGCTTCTAGATCCATGTCTCGGATCTTGATTTCCTTCAATTTTCCTCCCCTGTGAATAAGATCCAGGATTGAATCTGCTGTCGTCAGTCTGGGATTAATCACATGGTCAACACCTATTGACTTAAACAATTTATTGCTCTTTGCCGGTTGATTGGATATGGCGATAGTCTCTCGAACACCTTGAGATTTAGCGAGTAATGCCGACATGATATTGTTTTCAGTATTTTTTCCTGATCCGATAAAGAAATCAGCATTTTCGACATGAATTTCTTTGAGAAGATCGACTTCCGTACAATCCCCATGAAGAACTTCAACCTGAGTCAACTGACTCGCTCCCCATTGACCATATTCGTAATCGGGACTCACCCAGATTACATTATCAATATGCTTGTCGAGTCTTTGTGCTAATTTGAAACTGGTCAAATTATCACCCGTCATTACGATTTTTCGTACTTTTTTTGATGGAATAGCAAGAAGATTTAAAAAGGCTTCCAGGGAGCTGGCCGGAAACAGAGCAAGAATTTCATCGTTATCTTGAACCACGATGTCACCGCTGGGAATAATTGCACGATCATCTCGAACAATTGTCATAATAAGTATTTCGCTGGGTTCGGCCATTTTTCTGGCTTGCATAAGCGTTTTTCCTGCAATGGGCATGACATTTGAAACTTTATATTCCCTGAGTAATATTAAACCGTTTTCAAAAGATGTCGCTTCAATAGCTCCAGGTGTCAGAATATATTGATATATGCTTTCGACAACGGCCTTCTCTGGTTCGATAATACGGTCAACGCCAATAGCTTGCAGAGAAAATGTTTCAGGACTGCTCACATAATCATGATTTCGGATTCTGGCGATTTTTTCTCTAACGCCAAGTTGTTTTCCAATTCCACATGCAATAATGTTGATTTCGTCTTCCGGCGTCACTGCAAGCAGAATTTCAGCCTCCTTGATTCTGGCTCGAATCAAAATTTGAGGATTTGATCCCGACCCTTCCACGACAAGAACATCGAGTTTTTCTTCAATTGCCTGGCAAAACTCCGGTCGAACTTCGACGATGGAAATATCGTGTCCTTCATAGAGTAGTTGTTCAGCAAGGCTCGATCCAACTAATCCCGCACCCACGATGACGATCCTCACATCTACCTCCCTTGGTCATCATTCAAAACACTGTTTTGCTGGCGGGTTAACACAATCTGAAGATTATTGATTATTCTATTCGCAAACCCTGCTTCGCAATAACAAAAATAATAATGCCATTTACGAAGCAATGTGTCACTATATCCCATCAACTTCAACTCATTCCAATGTGTTTCCAGATTCCGACGCCAATGATGCAATGTAACGGCATAATGCGGTCCAAAATTTTCCAATGACTCAATAAATAATCGACTATTACTTGTCATTGCTTTTGATAATTCGGTTACCGAAGGTAATAGACCACCCGGGAAAATATATCTTTGAATCCAATCCGGGGTTCGCCGGTATTCGGAATAACGATGGTCTGGAATCGTAATGACCTGAAGAACGATTAGTCCTTGTGTGCCCAGAAGCTGTTCACATTTTTGAAAGAAAACACTGTAATACTTATGACCTACAGCCTCCAGCATCTCGATACTGACAATCCTGTCAAACGTTCCCTGAACCTCTCTGTAGTCCTGAAATAATACCGTTATTCGATCATCTAACTTTGCTTTCTTAACGAGATGAATAACATGTTCATACTGGTTTTTTGATATTGTTACAGTCGTAACCCGACAACCCGCCGTGCGAGCCAGATAAATCGCAAAGCCGCCCCATCCTGATCCAATTTCCAGCACATGATGGCTGTCCTCAATCCGTCCTTTAGAAGATATTAGCTTCATTTTATTCAGTTGTGCTTGATGAAGGGAATCCTGAGTAGTGTTGAAATGCCCGCATGAGTACAACATTGTTTCGTCCAGAATCTTTTGAAAAAACTCATTCCCTAAATCATAATGATCTTTGATATTTTTCAAGCTGCCCTTGATTGAATTATTCTTTAAGTAATAACTGATGCGGTTGTACATACCAAAAAGGACTGACCAAAAACTTCCGGTTTCCCGATTCATGATCGATGCGTTATTGATAAACAACCGCATCAACTCCACCAAATCCCTGGTGTCCCAGTCACCATCCATGTACGATTTGCCCAAACCGATTTCACCTCTGCATAGTATTTCTTTGAAAAAATTATAGTCACGCACATCGATGGTTTGTTTAGCGGTGTTCCTTTGCCCGAATGTCCAGAAAGTTCCGTCTGGAAAAATAACATCCAATTGACCTGACTGTAATCTCGACAAAATTCGCTGTACTATTGCCATTCCAGCGCGATGTATGAATGTTGGTTTCTGCTTTATTATGGTGTTTGTATGAAGGGGAGTTGGTTTCGAATACAATCGTAACTTTTTTACATAGTATAACTTAAACGCCTGTAAGAAAATCCTTGGTATCGTGAGTGAAGCCAGAAGAGGATACCGAATAAGTATATTTCTCAGGTTATTTGAGTTCAGGGATATTGGCTTCCCTGTCAGCTTCGTGGAAAGAATGATTGTTTTTCGTTTAATAAGATCTATCTTTATTTCAAGTTCCAGATCTTTTGAGATTTCTGAAAATGTAAACTCATATTCTCCCTCCATATCATTGAAGGGAGACACATGAAATTGTTTCTCATGAATAAATTGTCTCGCTGACACTGTCAAGTCGTTCAAATGTTCATGCAAAATATAGATGTGACGCTCATGAAATGTGTTGTTAACCTCCACCACAATACACACACATTTTTTCTGATTATTAAAACAAAAATAGAAACTAACCGGATTAAATACATAGTTTATGTATCTGGCGGAGGTAACTAAAAACACTGTTTCGATATCTTCATCTATTGCATTAGTTTTTAGGAGTATGAGGAGTTTCGATCGAATTGGCAAAGAATCAGGTGTCAGATAATCCTTGTCGTAAATGGATACAAAATTCCAATGATTGTAGCTGAAACCCTTTACTTCCTTATCGAGTGTTTCCAGTTCTTCCAGATAAAATCCATAAAAATATATAGGATAGCGAAAGGAATGTTCGAGTGGAACCTTCCGTTTATGCTTGACGTTACCAATATAGATTACTGATTCCATAACTCCAGATTGAAGTGTTTGCCGATTTCAACGGCAGACCTGACAGCGTCTTCGTGAAAACCGTAACCGAAATAACTGCCGCAAAAATATGTATTATTTTGGCCGTTCAAGTCTGGCAAGTGCTTTTGAGAGGCCAAAGAGTTAAATGTATAGTTGGGATGATGGTATGTAATTTCCTTTTCAATATATCCCTTACCTATCTCCGGAAAGGCATTCAGTGTGACAAAATAATTTTCTTCTAAAGAAAGCCCTTGCAAATTATTCATGTGATACGTCAATGTCAAACGACCTTGTTTGGTTTCCGATTCACTGATATTTCGAATATAGTTCCATGACGACCAAATTTTTCTGTTTGGCGGCATAACGGTCTCGTCTGTGTGTAATACGGTATGATTGCGCGAGTATTGCCAAGGCTGCAGCGCATTTCTTTCCTGCAGGGTTGCATCTTTAAGAAGTTGATACGCCTCATCAGCATGACATGCTATGACAACCGCATCAAACTTCCGCAATGATCCGTCCGGCATAATGATGTTCACCTCATCGGCTTGCCTTAGTACACCCTTTATTTTTGTATTTAAAAAGATCTCCCCTTTAAATGATTTCATCATCTTCCCAACATATACGCGACTTCCGCCAATTATAGTCTTCCATTGCGGACGGTTACGAAGCGTTAACAAACCATGATTTTTAAAAAACTCCAAGAAAGAAAGAGCAGGGAAGTCAAACATTTTTTCATCGGGAGTTGACCAGATAGCAGCTCCCATGGGAATAATATGGTGCTCAATAAACATCTTTCCAAACTTTCTGTATTGAAGATATTCACCTAATGTTTTGTCTACGATATTTCCATGTTGCAAGTCCCTTATCGCCACTCTGTAAAATCTAACGATATCACCAATCATTCCGTAAAATTTCGGTTTTAAAAGATTGGTTTTCTGAGCGAAAAAGGTATCCAGGTCTTTTCCTGAATATTGTAATCCTGTATTTCTACAGTAATATCCAAATGACATATCCGTCGCTCGAGTTGGTACATCCAACTGCTGCAGTAGCCGGCTAAAATTCGGATAGTTTCTTTCGTTCATTATGATAAAACCTGTATCTACAGGAACCGGCTGACCCTTTTTATCGTGTACAATAATAGTGTTGGTATGACCTCCGAGGTAATCATTTTTTTCAAAAATGGTTACCTGATGATCTCTGTTCAATATGTAAGCTGATGTCAACCCCGCAACACCCGCTCCGATGACGGCTATTCTTTTCCCAGATGCTGACATAAAGACAAACTCCTTATTTTAATTCCTCATTATTAAATAGATACTGAACCAGATACCATTCATTCCCGTTTCTGTATCTGAAAAGTTCTTCGCATGCCATCAAAAAAATTCGCCAACGCATGATCCATTTTTCACTTTCCATAGATCCATATGTTTCATCAAAGATTTTACGTATTTCTTGTGTATTACTGTCCAGATTGATCAGCCAGTTATGAAGTGTTTTTGTATAGTGTAACCCATTTACACGCCAGTGCTTTTCTATGGTTAAGTGCTTTTGAAAATATAACAGAAGATATTCTGAAGGCATAATTCCGCTAGAAAAAAAGTATTTTCCCATCCAATCTGTAATGCCAACAGCTTCAAAGAAATATGCAAATTCACGATGACAAAAGATTTGAACAAACAATTTACCGTTAGTTTTCAGCCATCCGCTGATCCGCTCCATAAGCTGATCGTAATTTCGCATATGCTCAAACATTTCCACCGAAACAACACGATCAAACATGTGTGAGATTGAGAAATTATTCATATCGCTTTTTATGATATCTATATTTGATAACCCCCTCTGCTGGCTTTTTCTCTGAATATATTCCTGCTGGTTTGAAGAGTTTGAAACGGCGGTCACCTCTGTTCTTGGAAAATGTTTCGCAATCCATAATGATACGGCGCCCCATCCACACCCCAACTCCAGAATATGCATTCCATCTTCAATACCAGCTCGTTCACAAATCATCTTCAGACTCTTTTCCTCCGCTTCATCGAGAGATGTTTGAGCTGTTTCAAAATAACATCCGCTATATTTTTTATGTTTTCCCAGTAAAATTTCAAAGAACGAAGCTGGAATTTCATAATGTTGCTCGTTGGCTATTTGAGTTTCCACCGCAACATTGCTTTTACGAAGCATCATCACCAACGTTTGAAGATGTTCCATTTGATCTTCTAATGTTGATCTTTTTTCCTGTTTAAGGCGCTGAGCAAGCAAACGTCTGATGCCTTGGCGTATGAAAGTATCTGGAACTAAACCCTTTTCAACTAAATCGAATATTCGCTTCATAATGAATCTTTCCGACACCTTTTCCCATTAGTCACGGGGTACGGCTTGAAACGAGCCCATTGAACACTTGCCATTGTCTCCCTAAATATTGCAAAAACTCAATAAACAATTGCGATACTGATCTGCAGATTTGATATGAACCATCCAACATCAACCCTCCCCACATTTTGTTTAAATCCCTCAATGATATAAAGTGAAGACATGAATTCACTCCCAAAACAAATTTTCAAGATGATCATAACCAGATACAAATTCACCGTGACTTCCGCCTCTTCGTCAATTCTTCAACCTTCACCAATTAATGGTCAACATATCAATGTTATAACATTTACTTCCATTTTAGAATGTTTTATGGACAATAATAAAAGCCGGACGATGGCTTAGAGGAGAGAAAAAGATGATTTCTGAACGAATTCAAGCAGTGATGATATGCATTATGTTTTTTTTCGGCTGTGCAGAACGGAAACCACCTCCATCGAATAGCCTCTCCCTGTATTGGGATCAACTGGAAAAAACAAAATCCAATGATGCGTCAACCTCCAATCCCGAAATACTTGAAAAAGCTTTTTTGCAATTTAAAGATTTTTATAAGGTATACAGCAAGGACATTATTGAGCGTGATTTACGAAAATTATATGCACAAAACGCCTATTTTCGCGATCCTTTTAACGAAGTAGAAGGTATTGATGCTATCGAAAAGCATTTTCTGGCATCGGCAGACACCATTGACTCCTGCGTTTTTGATATCGAAGAGCCGGTCATGTCCGGCCATGATGTTTATTGCCGTTGGATCATGCACCTACAGCTAAAACGCGACAAAACGAAAGAGATAACACAAACGCTGGGAATGTCTCATGTGCGATTTTCCAATGCGGGGGAAATAGTATTTCATGTGGATTATTGGGATCCTTCAATAGCTGTTTATGAAAAGATTCCCGTATTAAAGCGGCTGGTACAATTCGTGAGGAAGCGAGTTAGCAACTAAACGCGGCATGTTATATGTTTGTCAAAAAAATAGTTGACAAACTTTAGACAATGCATTATATTAAACGTTGAGGTTGGGAAATAAAAAGGAACCTCATTTGAAGTTATTTGTTTATGTTAATATCCGACAAGTTTTGTCTGGATTCAATTTCAAGGGAGGAAATATCATGAAAAATTCATATAATAATTTGAAATTAACTCAAGTTTTTCTTCTAATCTTTGCGGTAACGTTCAGTAATTTCAGTTTACAGGCTGAGGTCAACAACGAACCTGCAGACAATAAACCGATTTTCTATTCCAACATCCGTGTCCTGCATCTCTCTCCTGATGCCCCGCCAGTTGATGTCTGGGTAAACAAACAGTTCATCGCGGTTAAAGACCTGGGATTCTTGGAGGGAACAGAATATTTTGAGATTCAATCGGGTTTATACACGTTTGATTTATCGCCTGCTAACACCAGCATAAAAGAAACCGTCCTGACACATGATTTTATACTCAATCCCTTACAGGATTATTCCGTTTTCGCCGTCAACTATTTGACGGATATTGAACTCTTGGCGCTTCAGGATGACAATTCCGGTTTAAAAACCAATACTATCCGTTTACGACCGGTGCATGCAGCTCCGAACGTCCCCAGTGTTGACATATGGCTCATTCCGGACAACGGCTTGCCAATACCATTATGGACAGATCTCAAATTCAGAGCATCGGGTGAGTATTTGGAAATCCCCGCGGGTGCTTATACCCTCGGATTTGATGCCAATAAAGACGCGTCGCCTGATATTGTTTTTGATTTACCTGCTATTCCTGAAGGTACTATTGCTAACGTTTTCGCTGTAAACAACGAGCAGGGAAATGTTTTTCTCGTTGCTCATCTCCAGAATGGAACTACTGTAAACATCTATCCCCGCCAAGAAGTTTCCAGAGTTCGAGTTGTTCATCTTTCTCCCGATGCCCCCCCGGTAGACGTCTGGCTTGATAAATCAGATCCTATCGTATCAAACGTGCACTTTGGGCAAGGGTCTGAATATCTCACTCTGAATGCAAAAGCGGCGACCTTTGATATCGCTCCAGCAGGAACACATCCCAAAGAAAGTGTGCTTTCATTTAACGATATTATGCTTGATCCCGATACTGATTACACGGCGGTTGCCTATAATTTTCTGAATGATCTCAGCGGTTTGGCCATGGTAGACGATAATAGTGCTGTGGAGCCAGGTTTTGTGCGCTTGAGAGCAGTGCATACCGCGGCCAAAGTCGGTTCGGTTGATATTCTATTACTTCAGAACATTTCTCCACCTGTTATTCTCTGGCCAAACCTAAAATTGGGAGACGTTGGAGATTACATTGAGGTCCCGGCAAAAGCTTACACGATTGGATTTGATGTGAATACTGATGGAAAGCCGGATGTTATCTATGATATTCCGTCACTTCCATCCGGTGATATCCTCAATATTTATGCCGTTCAGGATGAATCTCAATCCGTGTTTCTCCTTGCCCAGACTCAGGATAACACTTTTATGAAAATTAATGCTCGAAGAGAACCGGCGACTCTACGGGTAGTACATCTATCGCCCGACGCACCGCCAGTTGATGTATACAACGGTTTGGACGATAAAATCGCTAGCGATGTATCTTTCACCGAAGGAACCTCCAGTATTCCAGTAAATGACGGTGTTAACGAATTCCTGTTTTTCCCCTCAGGAGTCGATACCAAAGAACCCATACTAAAAACGGGACCTGTTTTTCTGAAATCTGAAAAGACTTACTCTGCTGTGGCTTATGGAACGGCATCCGACCTTCAGGCAATTCTGCTTGAAGATGACATCAGCTCCCTTAACGATGGCTATACACGAATCAGAGCCATTCACACGGCATGGGGTGTTGGAAAGGTTGACATCTGGAACGTTGCGGATTTCGGGATTCCGGCATTACTCTGGTCGAGTCTAGAATTTGGACAGGCCGGTAAATCGCTGGATGTTCCGGCATCATCATATTCCATAGGTTTCGATGTTGATGCAGACAAAAATGTTGACCTCCTCTTTGACCTCCCTAAGTTGCTTCCCGGAACGATCATTAACATTTTCGCAGTCACCGATAAGTATGGATCCCCGCTTCTGATCCTTCAACTGCCTGAAGAGAAAACGGTTCGATTGGATCCCAGATCTTTGGTTACCGTCGAAGACATCACGTTAAGAACACCTGCTGAAATCTTTCCCGGAGATATTTTCAGCATTGATGCTGAGGTTTTGAACAGCGGAGAGAGTGGGCATGTTGCGTTTGTAGCTGTTTTGGATCTGGGTAATGGAAATTTTCGTTTCTTTCCGAATTGGACCGACACCTTCGATTATCTTCCCATTCAACTTGAAACCGGTCAAACTGCAATATCCGTTATCCCAGAACTCGTCTGGCCGGATTCGGAACTTTTAGACCCGTTTACTCTGACTGTGATATCTACGGTTATACATCCGGACACCTCAAGAATCATTGGCCCGATAGAAAATGCCACAATTGCGCTCTATTAAGCGCATTGTATTTCCGTGAAGATTTTTCAGCTGGCACCAAGAGGTGCCAGCTTTTTTTATTTGACGTCACTTCATGAATTTTCTAACGTGAACTCAACGAAAGTACCAATTATCTTCGATACAAAAGGAGAAAATAAAAATGTATTATATCAGTAAAACGGTGAGTGTTCCTTTTGATCGAGCCATCGAACGTCTTATCGAAGCATTGGCTGAACATGGGTTCGGAATACTTTCGGACATCGATGTAACGGCTAAAATGAAGGAAAAACTGAATATCGATTTTCATAATTACCGTATATTAGGCGCGTGCAACCCGAAACTTGCTTATTCTGCGCTTCAGCAAGAAGATAAAATCGGTGTTATGCTTCCATGTAATGTTATCGTTCAAGAACTTGGTCCTAACGACACAGAGATCGCCGCTGTAGATCCGATTGCTTCGATGTCCTCTGTTAAAAATCCCAAACTACTTGATATCGCAAAAACCGTGAAAAAACTTTTAGAAGAAACGGTTATCAGCATGTAGATGTTTTGAATTTGACTTTATGATTACCGGTATACAGGAGGTTGATGATGAAGAACTTAACCAGATTTTTCTTAATGCTTTCATGTTGTTTTTTCGCATTTTCCTGCCTTCCGAGATCCTCAACGGATATTGAACCTGTCGTTTCATCAGATTTAAATCTACTGATGGATTGGATGACCGGTTATTTCAGTAGCCTTGAGCAATCCAAATCAGATCCTGATTACTTGGAAATACAGCTGCATATGATTCAGATTTGGCCAGAAAGAACAGATGGATATTGGATTTATGTTGAACAAGCTCTTGCCGGTCACCTGCCATATCGACAGAGGATTTATCATGTTACCCAGCCGGGAAACATGATTTTTCAGAGTCAGGTATATAATATCGAAGAACCATTAAGGTTTGCCGGCGAGTGGGAAAATCAGAATCCAATGCAGTCATTGCTTTTCGAGTCGTTAATCCCGCGTGACGGATGCGAAATCATCATGAAGAAAAAAGGTGACCTCTTCATCGGCAGCACTCTGGCTGAACAATGCGGAAGTGACTTGAGGGGTTCAAGCTATGCCACCTCGGAAGTTACCATATCCGCCAATAAACTTGAGAGTTGGGATCGAGGTTTCGATAACGCGCATCAACAGGTATGGGGAGCAGAAAAAGGTGGATACGTTTTCGATAAAATCGAAAACTATCCCGTAAAAACCCACAATTAGATTCCTGATTTAATGATCGCAAATGTTAGTTCCGGTGTTTAATGTCCCATTCAAATAAGCTGTAACGATATCTCTGAGTTCCAGCGATTCAGCGCCAGTCACCACCTCAATCCCCGCTTGAGAAAAAAGACTGACAGCACGTTGCCCCATGCCTCCAGCAATCACTATATCGACATTCTGTTCTTTTAACCACCTCGGGAGAACGCCTGGCTCGTGTTGTGGCGGCGTTTTTGTTTCGGTTGAAATAATCTCTTTTGCTCCGCGATTTACACTGAAAATAGCAAATTCCTGACAATGCCCAAAATGCAAACATAGTTTTCCATTGGCAGAGGGTATCGCCAACCGTGTTTCAGACCCGGAGTGTGCTATATCTATATCAGCGGGTTGTTGATTTTTTTTACTTTCCATAATCTTCTCCACAATTGCATCAAAGGCTTTTTTTGCTGGAAACTTTTCCGGGGAATTAAGATAAAACGTACCCTCATCGGTTGAAATGACGATTTGCGGATCAATGGGAATATTTCCAAGAAACGTAACGTTCAACTGCTCAGCCATCTCACGCCCGCCGCCGATTTTGAAAATATCGGTTTGTTTTCCACAATGAGGGCAAACATAGCCGCTCATGTTTTCAACGACTCCGACAATGGGTATTTCCAATTTGCTGCAGAATTGAATGCACCGGCGCACATCGGATACGGCAAGTTGTTGAGGAGTGGTAACAATTACAGCTTCTCCATCAGGTTTAAGAAGTTGAGCTATTGATAATGGTTCGTCTCCTGTCCCGGGAGGAGAATCAATGATTAAATAGTCAAGGTCACCCCAGACAACATCTCTTAAAAACTGCATAATAACATTATATTTCAGGGGACCGCGCCAGATGACGGCATCATCGCTGCTGGCCGTGAAAAATCCGATGGAAATAACCTTAAGATTGTCGCCAGTTTGAACTGGGAGTATTCCTTCAGAAGAACCCTGTATCTTGCTCTGTTCCAGTCCCATTATTTTGGGAATGCTCGGGCCATGCACATCGATATCCAGCAAGCCGACCCGGAAATTTTTTGCAGCCAGAGCGGCAGCCAGATTTGCTGCAACTGTACTTTTACCGACACCACCCTTTCCAGACAAGATCATAATTTTTCGACCGACATGACTCATCTTTTCTGAAATTTTCATTTTATCGGCCATTTGATTGTTACCCGCCATTGATTTATTGCCATTCATTCAGCAACTCCTTATCGATCAGGAATGTTCATTTAGTATTAAATTCAGCGCATTTGAAATTTCTTTAATTTCACTCGACACTCGCGATTCAGGTAATTCCGTAATACTTTTTCGCTGAATTTGAGCTTTTGTGATCATCGTATCATAAGAAATGCAACCTTTGTAAACACAATCAACGGTATCCAGAAAACCGTTGATTTGCTGCGTGATTTCCGGATTAATATCCCACTTATTGATAATGACCGCAATGGGAATCGACATTTGAAGCGAAAGTGCAATCACACGTTTGCAGTCATGCAGTCCTGACAGAGTGGGTTCTGTGACGACAATCGCCAGATCTGCCCCGGTCAGAGATGCAATCACTGGGCATCCGATACCCGGTGAGCCGTCCACAAGGATCAGATTCAGTTTTTTTTCTTGAGCCACTGATTCCGCTTTTTGCCTTACGAGCGTGACAAGTTTACCGCTGTTTTCAGCACCGGGAATCAATTCGGCATGAACCATTGGACCTGTTCGTGTTCGAGAAACAAACCATTTCCCGTTATTCTCATCCTCAAATATTATCGCTTGATACGGGCAGTTCCAATGGCAAACGCCGCATCCCTCACAACTCAATGAATTAATTTCATAGATGTTTTCCGAAAAGCGGTTCGCTTTATGTAAAGGAAGGATTGCACCATATCTGCACACGTCAAAGCATGTTCCGCAACCCCGGCAAAATTCCGGGTCAATGACTGCCGTTTTTCCCCCGGAAAAATCGTCCATTTGAATGATCTCCGGAGCCAGGATCAAGTGAAGATCCGCCGCATCCACATCACAATCCGCCACTACAAGGGGCTTCCAAATATCGGCAAAAGCTGCTACGAGACTCGTTTTCCCTGTGCCTCCCTTTCCAGATATAACAGAGACGGTTTTCATCGTTGATCCCCTATGCGGCAGAACACGTCCCGAAACTCATCTGCGATATGATCAACGATTTGAATCAGAGGAATACCCCTGGAATAAGCTTCGGCAATTCTTCTGTCATCCGGTATTCGCATGATGATGGGAATGTTATTCACGGTGCAATAATTGTCTATCTCATTATTCCCCATACCATCTCGATTGATGACAATACCAAAAGGTAAATCCAGAGTCTTTACCAGCTCCACGGCCAATTTTAAATCATTTAAGCCAAAAGGTGTCGGTTCCGTCACGAGAATCACATAATCAGCGCCATTTAACGATGCAACGACAGGGCATGAGGTCCCGGGAGGCACATCGATAATCGTGATTCCGTTTCCATCACTGTTTTTTTTCACGGCTCTAACAACGGGCACCGGCATAGGATGGCCAACATACATTTCGCCTTGAATGTAATCTATACTTCCGGCAGCACCCCTGCGCAGGGTTCCGATTGCTTTGGGGATTTCTGAAATTGCATTCACGGGGCAAATGAGTTTGCAACCGCCACACGAATGGCAAAGATCAGAAAAAACCAGAACGTCCTGCCGCACATCCATTATTGCATTGAATTGACAGATATCGCTGCATTTTGAGCAGTGAATGCATAGATCTGTATTCACGCTGGGTATCAGAACCTGGACAGATTCTTCGTGGGAATAAACGGGTTTTAAAAAAATATGACCATTGGGTTCCTCAACATCGCAATCAAGAAAACGAACACGATCGCTCTGGCTAGAAACCGCCAATGCGAGATTGACGGCAACCGTCGTCTTGCCGGTGCCGCCTTTCCCGCTGGCTACAGCTATGGTTATATCCTGAGGAAATTTCTTCATATATTTTGCTTACGCGTCAATGGTCCTCCACAATCCGGACATGTCATCTGATAGCAGGGTTGTCCTCGCTGATGAGAAAACTCTTTATTGCAATTCGGGCAGAAACAAAGCCCTCCCGGTCCCAGAGCTGATCCGCCTCCGCCTCCTCGGCCGCGACCGCCGCC
>JAFGJC010000345.1 GCA_016929305.1 candidate division CSSED10-310 bacterium
CATCCGCTCGAACGGTTGGCAAAAGGGATGAAACGAATCTGTCAGGATCACAGCGCGTTGCACGTCAAAATGAAGCGGGCATGATTGCCAATCTCAAAACCCTGGCTGCAGCGGAAACCGACTATAACAATAATTCATCACCGCATACCTACACGGGTAATCTTGCCTGCTTAAGCAGTGGAAACGGCGCGGGGCAGGTTCCGTTTATCAATCCGGAACTTGCAACGGGCGCTAAAGATGGATATCGATTCACTCTTAAAGCCGGGAAAGCGGATGCTAGCGGTTCACGGTGGAGCTGGTCCGCAACCGCCTGGCCCGTCACCTATAAAGAGACCGGGATTCGATCGGGATATATCGATGAAACGGGCGTTGTGCGAGCTGCTGATAAAAACGGGTTGCCCGGCGACGTAAATATGCCGGCTATCGATTGATCAGACCGTACATATTATCTCCGGATGATAACCATCCGGATATGCGGAATCTCGTTTAGCAGAATTAAAGTGAGAACGCTTTTGGAAGAAGGTCTTCAAACGCGAAAATGCGTTCTTGTTCTTCGTGACATCCAACAATGACAACCGGCCGGTTACCACCCTCCGCCATGACTTGAAGGCAGGCTCCGCAAGGTACGGGCAGAGGCGGTTTGGGCGTATATACAGCAATGGCTTTGAACCTGACCGCGCCGTTGCACCTCGCATTGAATATGGCTGTCCGTTCTGCACATATCGTCAATCCATAGGATGCGTTTTCGATGTTACAGCCGGTGAAAATCCTGTCCTGCTCATCCATAACCGCCGCGCCAACGGCGTATTTTGAATAGGGTGCATACGCATTTTGAGAAGCTTTTCTGGCAAGTTCCAGCAAACGAGTTATTTCAGATTGAGTAATCATCGGATTATCTCCATACAATCACAAAGTTTTTACAAGTGTTTCAGACAGTTCCATGGCCGCTTCGGGCACCGACCAGCAGAAAAACGCTTTCAGGCGTTGCATCAGACTGGGTTTGACCCGGACTGATGCAGCATAACCATGCCCTGCAATGCTGAATGTATATGTATCCAATTGCAGTTGCGGGAAAAACACGGAAAAATCAACACTCCGGTCCAATCCCTGATACAGCGAATATCTGAAGTCATCCCAAATAATCAGGCAAAAATCGGCATGATGTTTCCGGCAAGCCAGTGACCCGACCATTATCGTTGGTTGCTGGAGCGTGATGATGTAAATCGTACGGCCTCTCGTGTCCTTTACCTTTCGTTTTGGACGGGTATCCACAATAATGAAACTTCGATTTTTTTGGGTTTGAAATTTAGGATGGAGGTAGCTGGCGGCAGTCTCGGTAATCCGCTCGCGTTTTTTTGCTTTGCGTGCAAGATGCAAAAGCGCCGGATTGAGCGGTGCATCCTCCGCCCACGTCTTTAACACCGTTTTAGCCAGATCGTGATCCCTCTGATTGACAACCTCCGTCAACATCAACCGCCATAAACGATCCCATTCCTTGTCATTCGGAAGACTTCCGCGTTGAACAAAACGCATCAGGCGATCTGCCTGGGCATCGTTGTTATCCATATCTTTACGAATAATCTCAGCGGCAGTCCGAACCGTGGTGTCAATCTCCAACCGATGTATTTTCCCCCCAATGCGCTCTTTCAGGCCGGCAGGCCATTGATGATGATCGTACCAAATGATGGTGACACCCTTTTCGATCAGCTTGCTCAGCATTTCATTCGTATCAAGTTCATATTCCGATGGCAACGCAAGATCTGCAATCGTCAGCGTATCACCGCGTGTCATGACGGTCATCACCCTGTTGATCGCGCGATGCAGGAATCCCGCCGAGGTGAAAACGACGTTACTGTCCATACCGAGATGCCGCAGAAGCAGAGCGCCGCACGTCAAACCGTCAAAATCAAGATGGGTGATGATCACATTTCGACTGAATTCCTGACGGCTGATAATATTCGATGTGGCAGATGCATCAAGATCAGCATCAGTTTCAAATCTGCCGCCAAGCTGGTATAAATCCATCAAAAACAGAATAACCAGACCGGCAGTTATCCATATGAAAATCGATACATAAGGCATTTAGGCATCCTCTTGAAAAGCCATACTCCGAAGATCACCACGTTTTCTTATTTCTGTTTCCAGCGGACAGCCCTCAAGATGATCGCAACTCAGACAATATTTGTTGATCCTGGGTTCAAACGTCGATTCAGTAAGCATATCATTGGTTACGGTTTTGATCCGCTCAAGTAACACATCCACATCCTCGGGTTTGCGGCGAGTGGTCAACAGTGTGTTGTGAGCCATCATATAGAGTCCGAGGGTGTCAACATTGATGCCGAGGAAATTTTTCGCAGCCCAATAATACAATGTCAATTGAAGATCGCTGTCAACACTTTCCTGCGATCTTTCTGTCGGTTCCGTTTTATAATCCAAAAGTATGTATCGGTTGTCGATTTTATCTATCCTGTCGATAAAACCGGTCATAACCGCACGCGTGCCCACGGGTATTTCGAAATAAGACTCGATAAACTCCGCTGGATGAAATGAAGCGGTGGCGACGAAGCTATCGTAATAGTTTTCAAGCATTTCAACGGCTTTTGCCTTATACATGGATGCTTCAGTTTCATCATGATAACCGATCGTAAAATCTGCCCACTTCTCCTCAAGTATTTCCAACAGAAACCGTTTTGAGCGTTTTGTTTTTATATTCTCGTCATAGAAAACTTCCATCACCGCATGAATGCATGATCCAAAACTAAAGAAAGGCTGAGGTTTGGGAGGAATACCATCCACATACAGTTTTTTATAGGCGCGCGGACATCGTTCAAATAAACTCATTTTAGAATAGGATAACCGGAGTCTTTTGCTGTATTGATAGCGATCTTCACAAGCGATATCCCATGGAAGCGTCACCCATGCCGGGCATTGCTCCATGAATTCACATGTCGAACATAATGGACCCGGATTAGTTGGGAATGCACCGGCCTGAATATTTTTTGCAATCTGATGAACATCCTTTTCAAGTTTTCCCAAATTCATGGATTCGATATCCACATCGATGGATGTTCCCGTTCGCAGAAACACCATGGTGAACTGTTGGATCCCGGATCCGAATTGTTCCACAGCGGCGGCGGCTTGAAGGCGCGCGGTGAGATCAAATCTTATCTGATCCTTGTCCATTTCACGTGCGCCTGATTTGAAGGCGACCACACGCAACCGGCCATCAACCAGGCGATCGACACGGTCAATCCGGCACCAGACCGTTATCGGGTGGAACATGATACAAGCAAATATTCCTACTGCAGGCTTGCCGTTATATGTCATCGGCGTTCCTGATTTTAATGCAAACCATTCCGTCATGGCTTTCGCCGTATTCTGTGCCGCATCAATGAAAACGCCATGATCCTCCAGATCGCTGAATGCGTGAGGATCCCATGCTTCCATGATCAGCGAACGCAGCGTGTTTTCAGCGATGTCTTCCATCTGGAAAAGCAATTTTTCCTGATAGGTTTCGATACTTTTCTTAAGAATTCCATCAAATACAAGATTGGCATTTGACATGAAACTGCCTTGATTACCCAGCACATATTGAAAATTATATTTCAATGGGCATTGAAGATAGGTTCTCAACTTCCCCGGGCTGGTTTTCATCGGTTGCAGGGGTTTGGATTTCTTAAACATCTCAAATAATGACATCACTCCGTCTCCTGTTGTTCGGAAGGAAAGGGATATATGGTTATCGATTTCCCAAATTCAGGGAACACCTTTACCCTGTGACCATCACACATGGTGCGAATATCACCGTGATAATCCGTTCGTAACGTCGGAATGGAAAACTCACCGTACCGCTCTACGATGGATTCATCAGGGTGGTTGAACCGGTTGTTTCGACCCAGACTGAAAATGGCGAGTCGAGGCTGTAAATACTCTATAAATCTCCGGCTGGAAGAAGAATCGGATCCGTGGTGCGGGATTTTCAGAACGGTGGTTCGCAACTGCTCGCCATATGCATAAAGCTCCTGCTCGACAGGCGTCTCGATATCTCCCGTCAGGAGATAAACAACATCTTTGTAAACAAGGCGGATTACAATGGAGTTGTTATTGGGATCACCGGGCACATGCGGTCCATCTTCCGGCCAAAGTATCTGCACAAATATTGACGGGTCCCAGTCGAGAATCGAGGGAGCCTTTACAATTCGGTAGGGTATTTTTTTCGATTCGAGTTTCAGGAGCACGGCTTCATAAGATTTTGTAGGGAATGCCAGACCCGGATCAAGAAATTCACCGATGGAGGCATAATCCATTACCGTCATCAATCCCCCGTAGTGATCGGCGTGTGGATGCGTCAGGACTACCGTATCGATGTGTTTTATCTGTTTCGATTTTAAATATGGAATGACGACCTGCTCCCCGGCATCAAAATCCGAATATTCACCTCTGCCCGGACCAGCATCTACCAAAATCGTGTGACCGTTTGGCGTCCGGATAAAACATCCATCTCCTTCTCCGACATCAAGGAATGTCACTTCGAGTTCCGAAGCGGATACCGGCACCACTGTATATCCTGTGTCTTCGGCAGATGAAAAGACGTTAAACCCGGCCATGATCCAGATGAAACCTGCAGCGGCAATGATCAGATATGTCAAAATCCAGCCGCGGGTTATCGTTGTCCGCTCGATGGGAATGACCGTATCAAACGAGTTGTATGGCATGCGTGCCTCCTAAAATATTCTGGAACACCTACGATATTCAATTTACTCCGCACATATATATTCACGCAACCGCTCCAGCGTTTTCGGTCCAATGCCCTTCACATCTTTTAAAGCGCTTACATTGGAGAATGCGCCATGAGTATCTCGATATTCAATGATTTTATCTGCTGTTGAGGTTCCGATTCCAGGGAGTGTTGTCAGCGCGCCGGCATCGGCAGTGTTGATGTTGATTTTACCGGGACCGCACCCCGTTTCTTCTGCAATGATTTCCTCAGAGCTGTCTTTTTCAACACTCGATACGTCTGCTGAAGGTACTGGTGGTTGCGCCGTCTCACCGATTTCCCCGCTTTGCGAATCCGCGGGACCGCAAAACGCCAGCTCCTGAAACTTGGCAACGGTTTTTTTCCCGATACCGCGTATGGCGGTGAGTTCCTGTAGATCGTTAAACGGACCGTGTATGTCTCTGTATTCCAGAATCGCCTGTGCTTTTTTTTCGCCGATGTTGGGGAGTTGCTGGAGTTCTTTTAATCCGGCGGCATTGATGTTAATTTTTTGGCTTTCTCGCTGAAAATCTCCACCGTTTTCCTGAAATGCTCTGCGCTCCAGTTTCATAATGGGGACATATTCCATTGCTTCGGCGATTGTCTCTGTTGCTGAGTCATCCTGCTGTTGCACGATACGTTCAGGATGGCGTGTGGAAATGAAAACGAAAAGACCCAGAAAAATCGAAGTACTACCGATTAACGACACATAGAATTGAGTAGCTGTCAGTTTCACAGGGTCAGCACCTCTGAGCGGTCACTGGCATATCCCCTGATCCGGACAGTATCACCGTCGGTTCTGATAATGACCGCTCCGTCTTCATGCGTGGAAAACGTTTTACTGCCAATCTGTCGATAACCATAGAGCGAATTTTCAGCATCTTTCAGTTTCCATCGGTTCATCAATGGGCTTAGTACTGTGATTAATGGTGTTACTGCTTCCGTAAATGTGTCGGTTGTGGCAAAGGTTTGGCCATTGGCAGGAACCTGCAGCAGTGTAGCATGTATATTTCCATACTGTTCCAGCACCGCCAGGGCACGCTTGTCCGCGTTCGATGTCAATAAAGCGGAAAATTTGCCATATGTAATTCGCAATACCATGGAGTTACTGCTGGAGGCGTACCGTCCCTGAAACCGTTCCTTGGGAGGATTCAGAACGTCGATAACAAGAGATTGCGTTTTGCCTGCCATTACCGTCGATTCTCTGTAAAGCGTCATTCCTTCAGATACCGGTGATGAGGCAATCTCTCTGGATTGCACCGCATGAAAAAGATCCCGAATTTCCCACGCAAGGGTACTGCTGGAATGAAACAGCGAGGGATCTTCAAGTTTCATCAGGATTGTTTCCGGCGATGCGTCCGTGTCCAGTTCATTAAAAGGCAGCGGGTGACAAAATCGATGGATGTTGAAGGACGGATTCGCAGCTATTGATACAAGTCCTCCCGAGAAATTCGGGTTCGGACAGCTTATCACCAGAGTATCAATCGTGCGGCCATGCATTGCCAGGAGTGCCGGAGTGATAACATTCGATCCGATATCCAGGGATATTTCCTTGTCGCCAAAGGCAAGATGGCGAGGTCCCGCATCGACCAGGAACGCTTTTCCGGACGGTGTTTGTATCAGGATCGAATTGCCCCCGCCCATGCCAAACAAAGAAGGATCCAAAAAGGTGATTTGAAGATCTCTGGATTTGTGCATCCATGAATAGGCTGACGTTCCGATAATGATGAGCAAGAGTAATGCGGTCACAACTAACCGCCATTTGACGGATATATGGTTCCTGTGATTCACCAGAAGGCGCATTCGAGGAATCAAGTGGAATTGAATCCATGGAAATAAAGCAAGTGCAAGAAGAGCGAGATAGTAGGGAAGCATGATTGCCAATGTCGGTGGAGGAATATCGGGATACGGGAAAGCCGTTCCGAAGAATGCAGCTGATCCCAGGAAGAGTTTAATGGCTAACCAGTTAGTCGCATTCAAAGCCAAGGCTAAAAACTTGCCGATGAATGGGATGTAAAATAATATGCCTGCAAACAGACCAAGCTGAACGATAACGCCGATCAGCGGAATAGCGATAAAGTTGGCGAATATCGCAGTTACAGATACTTTCTTGAAGTAATATGCGGTGAGAGGCAGCATTCCGAGTTGAATGGAAAGTTGAGCGGCGATGAAGACACTGATCCAACCGGGCAGATGGCGGAAGGCGATTGTTTTGGGCAGTAACCGATCAGCCATGAAACCTGCGGCGAGTATCATGAGTGCCATAGCTGTCCATTGCCATTTCATCCACATCAATCTGGGATTGATTAGGACAATACCGATGCAAAAGAGCATTTCAAGAAACAAAAAAATCCGGAAGAATCCATACAGATATCTGTTGGCCAGATCCCATATCGGCCGGGTTAAAAGCGACAGTGACAAGACAGCTGAAAACGAAAAAAGAAATGCGGCTTCGGTCAGGATGAGCGGATTGAATGCAAGGATCACCAATGCTGCAACTGAGATGCCCAGAAGGAATGAGCGGTCGAGTTTCAATCCGCGAAAATAGAAGAAGATGAGGGTTACCGTATTCATGATGGCGGCCCTGATGGTCGATGGCCGTGCGCCTGTGATCAATACAAAAAGAAGCAGTGCGATGACGATGATGATAAACGCACTGGTCCGGGGTAATTTTATGAGAGTAAACAGACCCATGAAAAACAGAGTAATAATGGTTACATGAAGACCGGAAACAGCCAGGACATGTGAAACACCTGCAGCACGAAACGTATCCTTTACGTCCTGCGATAACCCGGACCGCAAACCCAGAAGAACACCTCCCAAAAATGATGATTCGGGATAAGGCACGGTGGCTTTTATCGATCGCAGAAGATGTTTTTTTATCGAAAGCGCCGTATGAACAACCGGATTACCACCCTCCCCAAGGATTTCCAGTTGACTGGGGTCACGAATACTGACAATCCCATAAAATTGCTGATTGTTTAAAAAAGATTTCATATCAAAACCGCCGGGATTTGCTGCCGGTTCGGGCAAACGGACCGCAGCATCCGTAATGGCGATAGTGTTGCCGTAATTCAACCGGGTATAATCATCCATCAGCGAAGGATACACCTTGACATATAGATTGCCACGTTCAACCTTTTGTATGATTCCCGAAGCGCTTTGAACAGACATGACTCGCAACGAAACGATGGTATAACGCTCTCGAATATCCGGAGATGAATCGATATGGCCCACAATTCGTGCCCCGAAATCACAATATCCGTTATTAATTACCTGAAAAAGATGAGTTGATGCCGATGTGTCCAAGTGGAAAATCGTATCGGCGATTCCCAGAAGCGAGAAAGCGGTGACGACAGCTAAAACAAAGGGTTTTTTCAAGACAGACAGGATTACTGATATAATGCAAGCTGCCGAACCGATTACGAAGAAAGTCAGAAAAGACCAGTCCGGCAATCCCGTCAATCTGGCAATAATGATGCCTGCAATGAAACTTCCCGCTGCATATTGAAGGTACTGTGCCACCGTTAAAACTCAATGGAATGCAAAGGATCTTCCGTTTCAACATCATCTTGGGCGCTGCCCGATTCGATTTCGCTGAAATATTGAGCGTTGCTGGACTGAATGGTTTGAATTCGATAGTCCGGATTAACTAACAGTACGGCAATACCAATAACGAAGGCGGCGAGGATCAGCAGGAGCAACCGGTATTCCGTAGGCAGCTCCATGAATCAAGATCCTGGCGAGATGCGATCGAGGACAAGATTGTTGGTGAATTCAGATGGTTCCTGATCGAACTCGAAAGCGGAGAGGATATATGTTTTCAGAGATTCAGGGAGAGGTTTGGCGGTAAAGACAGTTACTAGCGCATCACCCTTCTGAACGGTATCGCCCGCTTCTGCGTGCAAAAGAAATCCAACGCCGGGATCTATCGAATCATCCTGCCGTTTTCTGCCGGCACCGAGCTCAATACTTGCCAGACCGATTATCATCGGGTCGATTCCCGACAATACACCCGATATACTGCTTTTTAAAACAACTGGTTTACCAAGGGGCAGTGAATACGGCGGCTCAATGGAAGACACGTCGCCACCTTGGGTTTCGACGAGTTTTTTAAATATCTCGTAAGCAGTGCCGTCGTCGATGAGTTTATTGAGTTGGGTTATGGCACTGTGTTCATCGGGAGCATATCCTGCCATAATCAGGAGAGGTGCAGAAAGAACAATGGTGAGTTCTCGGAGTAGTTTTGATCCTTTACCCGTCAAAACATCAACGGATTCCATAACCTCAAGGCTGTTGCCTACAGCCCTGCCGAGCGGTTGCGTATGCATGTTTGTCAAAATCGCCTGAACATTTCGACCATGTGCTGTTCCGATGTCCACCATCGTTTTAGCTAATTTGGCAGCGTCTTGCTGGGATTTCATGAAAGCGCCGCGTCCGACCTTCACGTCAAGGATAAGGTTTTGAGGTCCTGCGGCGATTTTTTTTGACATGATGGATGCCGCGATAAGCGGTAAACAATCAACCGTTGCCGTAACATCCCGCAAGGCGTACATTTTCTTGTCCGCTGGCACCATGGTATCAGTCTGACCGATCATGGCTACGCCGATTTTTTGCATTTGATCCAGCAGCTGCCGCCGGTTCAAACGGGTATTAAATCCAGGTATGGATTCAAGCTTGTCAAGTGTTCCTCCGGTGTGTCCCAGTCCTCTTCCGGACATCATGGGAACGCCTATGCCTGTTGCTGCGACGAGAGGAGCGAGGATGAGGCTGATTTTATCACCGACACCGCCGGTAGAATGTTTATCTGCAGTGATCATTCCAGCGAAATCTTCCGGCAGAAACCGTTCACCGGAATCCATCATTGTTTTTGTCAATGCGGAGGTTTCTTCGGCGGTCATGCCACGAAAGAAAACGGCCATAAGGAAAGCAGACATCTGGTAATCGGGTATATGCCCGTCGACATATCCGCCGATAAACTGCTCGATCATATCCGGTGGTAATGTGCCTCCATCTCGCTTCAACTGAATCAAACGGTAGGGAGAGATCATCACTGTTTTCCCGATACGATAGCGACAGATGCACTGGCACCAATTCGGGAAGCACCGGCAGAAACCATTTCCTGAGCGGTTTTTTCGTCGCGAATTCCACCGGAAGCCTTGACACCCATTTCCGGTCCGACGATACGCCGCATCAATGCCACATCCTCCACCGTCGCGCCACCCGGACCAAAACCTGTGGATGTTTTCACAAAAGTTGCTCCGGCAGCTTTGGAGAGGACACACGCGGCAATTTTTTGGTCCGCATTGAGAAGGGATGTTTCCAGAATGACTTTTACGGGATTTGTTCCTGCGGCTTCAACCACAGCTTTAATTTCATCATAAATCAGTTTGTAGTCTCCAGCTTTCAGGGCACCGATATTAAGGACCATGTCGATTTCGCGAGCCCCCTTCAGGACCGCTTCACGAGTTTCTGCGGCTTTTATCGTTGCAGTGACCGCTCCCAGAGGAAACCCGACGACGGCAGCCACCGGAATACCGGATCCGTCCAGATTTTTAACAGCTCGCTGTACATGGACAGGATTGACGCAGACCGCTGCAAACTTGTACTGAATCGCTTCTTTGCACAGCTTGTCAATATCCTCCGTTGTCGCTTCAGGTTTAAGAAGCGTATGGTCAATGTACTTGCCCAAACCATCCGGCGGCGCACCAAATCCCGGTTTTGTGCCGATTCGATCCGCTCCCGACTGCAAAACATTATTCATGATGGTGTGACAAACGGATTGGTCGACAGCGGGTTTTCCGGAATCATCCGTAATTGTGTAACCCTGTTTTTGGAGTTCGCAGACCACAGCCTTGGTGATTAAATCAACCAGTTCCGACGGATCTTTCAACCCGCCGGAAAATGTTCCTGTATCATAAGACATGGAACCCCCTTCACTGTTGAAACAAAACGTTATTATTTAGTCGTTACTCCAGGAAGTGCGATAGGGAAGATGATATCAAGATTTGAATGCGGTCTTGGGATGACATGGACAGATACGAGTTCGCCGACTTTTTGAGCGGCCGCAGCACCGGCATCGGTAGCGGCTTTGCACGCTGCCACATCGCCGCGTACCATCGCGGTGACATAACCGCCACCGACTTTCTCATAACCCACCAGGGTGACTTTCGCGGCTTTTACCATCGCATCACATGATTCAATCAATCCGATCAGTCCTTTGGTCTCGATCATACCCAACGCTTCCATAGAAACCTCCATTTCTAGAAAAACAACGATTTCCAATCAGTTACGTAATATAAAATCAGAAGCAACTTAAATCAATCCCAAACAAAGAAAGTACATCAAAAAGCTCCAAATAGCGGTGGCTATTTGGAGCTTGGGTGACAAACCAGGCTGGTTAGATTATACCCAGCCTCGTTCAGCGCAGGCTTGAGCTACTCGATTGATAGCGATAACGTAGGCTGCGTTCCTCATGTAAAGATCGCGTTTTTTAGCGAGTTCGCTGACGGCGATAAAAGCTGAGGTCATTTTAACATCGAGTTTTCCAAGAACTTCGTCTTTTTCCCAGAAATAGTTC
>JAFGJC010000346.1 GCA_016929305.1 candidate division CSSED10-310 bacterium
CGGTTATCTTCTTCTCAAGGGAAAAAACTGGAAAATTCGACTAATTCCGCTGATGACAGGGTTTCTGATATTAGCCGTTATATTTCTGCCGTTCTTTAAAGCCGCAGGTATAAAGCAGGTATACTATAATTTACTTGGAATGAATTTATCGCTTCATTCCTATAATCTTATGGCAAACCTGCTTCAAAAAGCTCGTGCGACTTCTCAATTAATCACGTATTACTTTTTCATATGGATTTTGATTGTTCCTGTTTTGTTAACCTTTATAAAAAAATCATACAGGATGTCTTTTAGAGAACGATGGATGGCATTGTGGTCGAGAGAGGGTGTGCTATGGTTCATGAGTTTAGCATTACTTGCGGTGCATACGACAGCAAAAATCTATCAGGTTTCATACCAAACGGTAGTGATGCCTCTTGTTATCGCGCTTACGGCAAATCAAATACAGGGAATCTTTAATGACGCATCAAAGTTTGTTAAAAAAACCTTGGTGCCAGTTTTCATAATGGGATGTATGTTAACCCTGATCTCTTATGGGAATGAATCTCTGAGTTTTATTAATGGCAAACCCGTGTACTTCGCGCTGTCAGAGCAAGCTGAGTTTGTGCGCACTCATTCCCTTTCCAATCAATCCATATTTACTGCGGATTCAGCATTAGTTGCCGTCGAAGCAGACCGGGATGTCCTAGTGGGAATGGCTGGTTCGGATTTGTTTCCCGACTGGTCACGCAGTAAATGCGAACAATACCGGGTGATGAATTTTGAAATCATGGAGAATTATATCAAAGACAGAATAGCACCCGTCCTTGTCCACGGAGACAGATCTTTCTCTTTATCTTTACCCTATCTTGTACCCATACCAGACATGAAACGGCAGTCATTATTGAACCTTATCAATGAAAACTACACGATGAAAAAGTCATACCCAAATCTATTTATTCCAGGGACTCGGACATATTATTTTATAGTGAGGAAATGATGTTCAAAAAGCAGATTGCCGGAATCATAGGAATATTGATAATTCTTCACACGGAAAGTTGTATCATGCCGAATACAGAGACCAGTTCTTGCCCTAAAAAATTGCTGATATTCGGTATTGATGCGGCATCATGGAAAGTACTTAATCCCTTATTGGAATCGGGTTATTGCCCAACACTCAATCAATTGATAAATTCCGGAACCCGGGCTGATTTGCAAACACTGAACCCAACCGTCTCAGTGATGCTCTGGACAACGATAGCAACGGGCTGTCTTCCAGAAAAACATGGAATACGCAGCTGGTTGATGGAGGGTGCCGACACATCCGGACAACTGGCGATCACTAGCAATTTACGCAAAGTTCCTGCCTTTTGGAATCTTACAGACAAAAAACGAGTACTTATCGCAAATTGGTGGGCAAGCTGGCCTGCCGAACACATCAACGGTGTCATGATTTCTAATCGTGCACATTATCCAGGTATCCAAAATGCCATCTACCCATTTGATAAAATTGACACTGTGAAATCAGTTCCATTCAGAACCAAACAGGACATTGAATCCGAGCTAACTGAACTCAATCCCAAAAAAAACAGCTTAAAATTATCTGATTTCTTATTCAATCAGATACAACGCGACTACTTCTATATGGATGCTGCGATGAGCGTAATGAAGGGGGATGAATTCGACATCGTTGCAGTATTTGTAAGGGGAGTTGATATACTGGAGCATGATTATCTGCACGATGTCCTTCCGTACGATAACGCACCCCAACTTAAAAATACTGAAACCGGAATAGTCACGGCTTATTATCGCCTGCTAGATGAAAAAATCGCGGAATTCATTGATCTTATGGGTCCTGAAACAGCTGTGTGCGTGCTTTCAGATCATGGAATGGACCCAATGATATCCAAACCTCCGATCATCGAAGGACTTCGATTGGATGAACTTTTAGAATTCGTCTGCAGTGATGATCATGACTCCAACACCAGCAAACTCAGTGAAATATTCAAGGATAATAAGCGGTATCCACCTGGATTAGTACGTGGAATAAGTTGTACTAAAACCTCTTTTAATTCAACAGAATTGAATGATTATCTAGAAAAGCTGATCGGTTGTCTCCAGCGCGTAATGGTCAATGGAAAACCGATGTTCGACACCATTCAAAAAACCGAAAATTTCGAAGAATGCCTTATCCTATCAATGGAACCGGAAACGGATATCAAAGCTTTAGTTACTTATAACAATAAGCAAACACCCCTTCTATCGTTAGTCGATTTCATAGTACACCCGAGATCGGGTCAACATTGGAACGCTCCGCCTGGCATTTTTCTGCTATCCGGGCCAGGTATAAATCATTACAATACTATAAAAGAAATCGACATTCAGGATACGATGCCGACATTACTGGCTTTGATGGATTTTAACGTTTCCGAATCAATCGACGGTCGGCCGAGATCCGATTTTATTACGAATGATTGCTGGTCGGAGCATCCGGTAAAATGGGTAGAAAGTTATCCAACATTACCATCTTCTGGAAGACAGATGACAGAAAATCCGGATATTGACAAACAAATCAAATCTGAACTTAAAAGTCTGGGATATATTCAGTGAGATCAGTTTCGAAAACACATCGCGCAACTTACATCGGACAGGCTACTGTATATATTCAATGTATACATACTCGGATTGTTACTGATCCGATTTTCAAACGTTCGATCCTGGGATTTATCAAGCGAAAAAACAAACCTGTCGTATCACCGGAAAATCTGATTGACCTCAAGTGCATATTAATTTCTCATGGTCATCTTGATCACTTGTCCATTAGCTGTTTAAAGCGTTTCCAACCAACAATTCCGATTATCGCACCGAAAGGTTTTGAAAGGTTGTTAAAACGTTCGATTGCGGCGGATATCATCACCCTATCCCCAGGAGAATACACTTTACTCGATGATACGCGAATAACTGCTTTACCCACATCACACATTCCCGGCCGATGGCCTTTTCAGAAAACGGGAGAATCCCTCGGATATCTCGTTCAATCTGAGAAAACAATTTATTTTGCTGGGGACACCGCATATTTTGATGGATTCCAAGCAATAGCTAAAGAATATCCTAATATAGATCTGGCCATTTTACCCATCGGATCATATCATCCAGCTTTTTGGCGAAAATTTCACATGAATCCGGAAGATACACGCAAATGTTGCATGGTGATAAAACCAAAGCGTGTATTATGTATACACTGGGGAACCTATAGAACTTCACTGGAGCCATCGCGGGAACCGAAAGAGAAAATGTTGCAACTCACAAAAAACACCCATTGGGAATCAATTGTTAGTGTTCCTGATCCCGGTGGAGATATCGAATTTTAACGTCATGAAGTACAAATCCCATTTGATATCAATGTTATTTATAACAATTCTGTGCTGGGCAGCTTATCTTAGATTCAAAGATTTAACCGTGAATCCCCCAGGGATGTTTCCTGATGAAGCATCAAGCGGTTATGACGCCTGGTGCTTGTTAAATTATGGTGTTGATCAGCATGGTCAACCTTGGCCGTTTTTTTTCAGATCTTTTGCTGATGATCTAACAGGAACCTATCGATACATGGTCCTTTTATCACAAATTTTGTGGGGTCCAACGTTGTTCGCCACCCGTTTACCCGCAGCTTTCTTAAGCATGTGTATTGTCCTGTTGTTATATCTATCTGTGAAAAACTGGCTGGGCAAATGGCCAGCAATATTGGCAGCATTCTGGTCAGCGAGCTCTCCATGGCTTTTACCATATTCACGAACAGGGCAAAGAATAATTTTACTGCCGTTTGCGCTTACACTCTGGTTCTTTTTTAGAATGCGATCGGAAAAATCTCCCAGCAAGAATAGATACATCACTGCACCGATCATACTGTGTCTATCGCTCTATACATATGTTGCCGCGAGAATTGTCGTTCCATTGTTATTGTTGTCATCTTTGATTATCGATGTAAAACCGTTCACCCGAAACCATTTTCGAAACAGTTTTGTGGTGATTATCATTTTTTTGATTGTTGCAACACCTATGATCTGGCATGCAATTGAAAATCCTGAGCAATTCACACTTCGCTATCAACAAGTAAGTATCTGGCAGCAAAACCAATCTTTCATGAACAATTCCATTCAATTCTTCAGGAATTATCTGTCTCACTTTTCACCGTCATTTTTGTTCATCTCCGGGGATAGCAATATCCGGCACAGTCAACGCGGCTTTGGAGAGTTATTTTGGAGTATAATTCCGTTTTTGTTAAGCGGATTATTCGTTTCGATCCGTTACCGGAACCAAACAGCTAAACTGCTTCTGGGATGGCTGCTCATCGCACCCATTCCGGCAGCTATGTCCATTGACGGCAATCCCCACGCACTTCGATCCATGAGCATGGTCATTCCAGCTATCCTGCTGTCTGCTTTAGGTGCAAAATATCTGTTACAAATCTACTCTAAAAATACGATCATTCGAATTGGTTTTACAACCGCGATTGTGTTAGGAGTTGCCGAGGGTGTATGGGTTCATTATGATCTAATGGTGGAGTATCCAAAATATTCAGCTGCTGATTGGGAATATGGCTCAAGAGAAGCTGTTGCAAACGGTATGATGCTTTCGAGTAGCTATGATGAAATTTGGATCACATCACGCGCTTTAGGTATGGATCGAATTATTGCGTTGGAATTACTGATTCCTCCGAAGGATTTCGCTGATTACCTCGAAAAATGTAAAAAAGCACCTCTCGACACACCAGTCGGACACACTGTATTTCATTGGAATTATTTCATTCCAATCTCTGATGTGATAGCAAGAGTATCACCTGCACGAAGACTTTTTATTGTAAGAGATATGGAAGTCCCCTTCGCAAACGAAGTATTGGATCCCATTATCAGACCGGATGGTAGTATTGCTTTCCGGTTTGTCACCTTTCCATATCCCTAGCAGACAGTGACATTAAGACGGCTTAATGCGCAGCACCGCAATTTGCTGAAACCAAGGAGGAGACAATGAATACTGGGAATTATCGCCATGAAAACTCAGATACGATGAAACTGGATATTTCAAATGTGCTATCTGATCAAATCGGCGACCGCCATGGAATTACTCCCGATGAGTACTACAAACTCTCCAAGATTGCTCGTTCAATTCACGAAAATGTATATCGTCAGAAGACAAATGGAGAGCTAGGATTCACCAAACTACCTTATGATACAGACATGCTCGAAACCATTCAGTTCCATGCAAATAGACAGAAAAGGAAATGGCAATCGATTGTTTTATTTGGAATTGGCGGATCAGCATTAGGTGCAAATATGTTGTTTAAAGCACTGTGTCACTCATTCCACAATGAACTAACTGCTGGAATCAAAGAAACTCCTAACCTTTATATTTTGGACAATATCGATCCTGAAACATTGGTAGCGCTGCGGGAAATCATTGATCCTTCAGAAACACTTTTGATTCTAGTCACAAAATCAGGAGGAACAATAGAAACCTGGGCTAATTATTTCGCTTATCTTAAACTGTTCAATCCATCACTTCGAACAGAACAAGTTATAGCAATAACTGATCCCAAAAAAGGTTTTCTTCGCATGCTTGCTGAACAAAATGCCTGGCAATGTCTCGATATTCCTTCAGACGTTGGTGGACGTTTTTCCGTGTTAAGTCCCGTTGGTCTCTTCCCGGCAGCATTACTCGGATTGGATATTGTGTCGATCATTGAGGGTGCCAAAGATATGGACCATCATTCTGATTCCTGTGAATGGAAAGATAATCCAGCTCTTCAGATGGCAACAGTGACATGCTATCTGCTGACCCAAAAATCGAAATCTATTTCAGTTCTTTTGCCTTACAGCAATGCGATGCTGTGTTTTGCAGACTGGTACAGGCAGCTATGGGCAGAAAGCTTAGGGAAACGGTTTTCAGTTTCCGGAAAAGAAATTTTCACAGGACAAACACCCATAAAAGCATTAGGCACCACAGACCAGCACTCACAAATTCAACTTTATGTTGAAGGGCCCAACGACAAACTGATCACTTTCATAAAAATCAATAGCTTTAGGAAAGATGCGGGATTTCATTCTGAAGTTGGCAATACACCATTTAAACATATAGAAGTGTTGCGACTGAGTGAACTGATGAACATCGAACTGGATGGCACGCGTAAAGCTTTGACGGAGAATCATCGTCCCAATATTTTAATCGAAATACCCGAGATATCAGAGTATACAATTGGAAAACTTGTTTATTTCTATGAAATGGCAACATGTTATGCCGGAAAATATCTTGACATCGATGCGTTTGATCAACCGGGAGTAGAGTCTGGGAAAAAACTTGCGAAATCCCGAATTGAAGAAATATACAAAATCCGCAGAGCTTTATAAAATGTCACCAATCTGACCGGGCTCCAATAAAAATCGATGTAACACTTCCTGAAAAGATACTTTGGGTACGGATTCAGGGGGAAGTGTC
>JAFGJC010000347.1 GCA_016929305.1 candidate division CSSED10-310 bacterium
ATTGAGTGCCGTGCAATCCCGCGATGTAGTCGAACCCCATGATAAACAATCCGCCGATCGGCGAAAAATATAATTGATTCAGCAATCCTGTGAAGATTAACAAAATAAGAATGACGAAACCGTACCGCTTGATTTTGTGGAGTTTGAAGGCGAGATGTGCCGGCAGAAAAGCTTCGAGAATTGCGGAACCATCCAAAGGCGGAAAGGGAATCAGGTTAAACAGCATGAGTATGACGTTAATGATGATGAAGTAAAACAGCACTAAAAAAAGAACGTTGCCGAAGTTGGACATATTCCAATTCGGATTGGCTAAAAACAGAACCCGTATGCCGATTGCGGAAACAAGAGCAAGCAGAAGGTTTGAACCGGGTCCGGCGGCTGCGATGATTCCATCATCCCTTTTGGGATTTTTCAAATAATTCAGATTGACAGGGACAGGTTTTGCCCAGCCGAACACAGGCGCGCCGATTATGGCTAGAAGCAAAGGTAAAAGTACCGTCCCGAACGGATCAATATGTACCAGCGGATTCAGAGACAGACGGCCTTGATATTTTGCAGTCGGATCGCCCAACCGATCGGCGACGAGTGCGTGTGACGCCTCATGAAACGTGAGTGACACCAGAATAACAAAAATCGGGATGATGATTTGACTGAAAATATTCATCGGAAGTTTACTCCGCTCCCCTTGACTTTATCTTTGACCGGGGATGATGCTGTTTCACGATGTTTTTAAGCCGCTCCTTCGATACGTGCGTATATATCTCAGTGGTGGTTATGGATGCATGGCCGAGCATTTCCTGTACTGCTCTCAAATCCGCTCCGTTGGCAACAAGATGTGTAGCGAAACTATGCCGGAGCATATGCGGGGAAAGTTTTGCGGGCGCACCCGAAGCTATCGCGTGTTTGCGGACAATATTCCAGAGCGCTATTCGTGACATTTTTTTTTTGTTTCTGCTTAAGAAAAGATATGGGGAAGGTGTTTCCGCGCTGAGATAAATCGGTCTTGATTTCTGAATATAGACTTGCAACCAGTGACAAGCAGAGCGTCCAATGGGTACGAGCCTTTCTTTGTTTCCCTTACCAAAACACCGGATAAACCCATGCTCAAGATGAAGATCCTGAAGACTAAGATTCGTCAACTCACTCACACGGATACCAGTGGCATAAAGTGTTTCCAGGATTGCTCGATCGCGAATTCCCTGATGTGTTTTCACGGACGGTGCTTTTAAAAGACGGTCTACCCACTCGATCGACAGCGTTTTCGGTAAACGGGGCGGACGAAATTTTATGGATATATCCTCCGTTGGGTCAGATGTTATGCGATTATCCTGAATAAAAAATTTACAAAAGGTTCGAAGCGCGGATAGTTTTCTAGCTATCGATCGCGGAGATAATCCCTGTTTTTGCTTTTTTAATAGGAATTTCCGGATTGATTCCGGCGAGATTTGATCCGGGCGGTTCAGTTTCGGATAATGTGAAATAAAATCATTCATATCACGTGTATAAGCAATTACAGTGTTTTCAGAAAATCCTCGTTCTAGTGATAGAAATTGAATAAAATCCTCAAGATACGGCTTCATATCCAGAAAATATCAAAAATATACAGCCGAATAAAATGGTTTATGTGTTTGTGTGCTTCCCGGAGCTACCTTTATGACAGAGAGATCTAGGAATGTTGAGTTTTTCCCTTTAAAAACGGAAATGGTAACACTTCCTTTTCAACCGGAGTACCAATGATCTGACTTTTCGCTCCACTAATTCCAAAATCCTCCAGAACCATGGAGTTTTCAAATCGAATGGGTGCTTTCGGCTCTTCTTCAGGCCGCAACTTATTAACGGTAAATGTAGTGCTTGTATGAGTGACCTTTGCTATTCCGCCAAACGGCACTTCAGGATGCGTATATAGTTCCGTAGCGGATTCGGTTGTATCTTCCAGATGTAAAAATCCTAAATTAACCATGGAAGTGAATTTTCTCACAACACGCTTTCCCGGGCAGTTCAACTCTTTACCACCAACGGTGACGGTGATGTCCGGAAGTTCCGTAATTTCAGGTTCAACAACATCATTGACATTTCCAAATCGCCTTGATTTCACGCTTTCGACAAATGTCGGCGTAAAACGTTTTAGATGCGGGGCTGGAATCTCTTCCGGCGTATTTGTGTTTTCCTGAATGATGATTCGTTTTATATCGTCCCAGAAATTCATCGATTCTATGGGATTGAATGCTGTATTTTCAGAAGCAAGAAATTTAGTGATAACGACGCCGCCGTCCTTTTTATCCTCCCGAAGTTCAATCCAGTAATACGGTGTGTTGTCCACCATTTCCTTTCCGACGGCAGATACCTGAAGTGTTCCTTCGCTGGAGTTTCCCTCTGAATCCAATCGGATTTGCTTGTATCTGACCCATGCGCCATCAGGCCACAGGCTGGCGGAAGGGCAGGATAGGCTGGATCCCAAAAAACCGGTTGATTCCCCGGGCGTGTTGGAACCATTGCAGCTGATGAAACATAAAACAAATATAAAGATTCCTAAATATTCCAACATCCTTTTTTTCATCAATTCACCTTTCCTGAATCAGTATTCCATGTTGGTACGCATAGCGCGAATATTACTTCTCAACACTAGTTGCCAACGTTCGGATACGCTGATTCAATCGTGACTTGGCTCGAGCAGCTGTATTTTGATGCATAATGCCGATCCTGGCCATTTTATCTACCACCGGCACCATTTCACTATACATCTTTTTCGCAACATCAAGGTTTCCCTCATCCAGAGCTTTCCTTACCTTTTTTATGGCATTTTTTACCTGGGTTCTCTGGGCTTTGTTTTGAGCTGTTCGCTTCACATCCTTACGGATTTTTTTAATCGCTGATTTATGGTGTGCCATTTCCTTATTAACCTCCAAAATGATTCACAATCCGACAAGTCTAAGGGCGGATAACCTCCGTGTCAAGAATCTAACGGTAACTTTCATCCCCTCACTGTTGCTGTTTCTTTTCTTTCTTGCTCATGGAGTTGACGCAGAGCTTCAAATAGCACAATTCCACAGGTGACTGCAACATTTAACGATCCTTTGTATCCGAACATCGGTATTTCGATCGCGCAGTCGCAATGATTGAGCGTTTCCGAGTCGATTCCTTCAATCTCATACCCAAATACAAAACACACCGGAAAAAGAAACGGTTCCCGCCAAATCGAATCGCTTTTATCGGTATGTTCCACAGCTACAATGGTGACGCCCTCTTTTTTTAAGGATTTAAGAAGGGGAGGTGTTTTTTCAGCTCGATACCAGGGAACGGTATCTTGAGCACCCAATGCCGTTTTGGTGATTTCCTTACGGGGAGGAAATCCGGTTATTCCTGTGAGATAAAGCATTTTTATTCGAGCGGCATCTGCGGAGCGGAATACTGAACCGACATTGTATAAACTCCTGATATTTTCCAAAACAACATAAATGGGAAATCTGGCGTTGTTTAGCTGTTCTTTGTTGTCAGGATTTGATTTAAACCGCGTCAGTATTTTCTGCATTTATGTATTCACTTAAATGGATTGTTTTAAGTCGCGATAACGCTTCTTCAATAAGCTCATCTGACTGAAAAATCGTTGCTCGCAAAAATCCCTCCCCTGCCGATCCAAATCCCACACCTGGAGTGACCTGAACGAGCGCTTTTTCAAGAATGATTTTAGCTGCGAGTTTGGAATCAGATA
The DNA here is from genome assembly GCA_016929305.1 of candidate division CSSED10-310 bacterium. GTDB lineage: Bacteria > CSSED10-310 > CSSED10-310 > CSSED10-310 > JAFGJC01 > JAFGJC01. The sequence continues at coordinate 3,710 of JAFGJC010000347.1, forward strand.
TTGGCGATGAAAACCAAGCATAGGGAGTGTTTTTTAAATCCCGGACCATCAATCCCAATTCGCGCAACCCGTTGACAAGCAGAGAAGCTCTTTCCCCGTATATCTTCATATTATGAACGACATCTTGAGCGACAAACGAATCAGTTAAAGCGTGAAATGCAGCGGTTTGGATATGATCCGAAACACCTGAATCTTTATTTGATCTGAATCGAAGCCATTGCTGTCGTGCGATTGGATTCTTTATAACGGTCCAGCTTATTCGATACCCGGTCATTGAAAATGGCTTCGAAAAACTCCCCACCTCGATCCCAACCTCTTCTGCACCGGGAAGATTGAATACACTAAAAGCTTCCGAAGTTCCGGCTCCCGGTATGAAATCCGCATAAGCAATATCAAAAATAAGCATCGATTTTGAAGAGATGGCAAATTCAAGAAGCTCCTTTATGTATGACCGCGATGCCGTAACTCCAGTGGGATTATTGGGATAACACGAAAAAATCAGATCTGTCGATGAAATGTCAATATCTGAGGGGATTGGTGGCTGATAGTTATTGGATTCACTGCCCTTGAGATAGATGGGATTCAATCCATGATACAGTGCCGTATCACAATAAACGGGATAGGCAGGATCCAATATCATTGCCTGGTTTCCCGGATTAGAGAAAACTTGTCCCAGATCAAATAAATCTGTCTTCGCTCCAGGACCAATAATAATCTCATCGGGATGAACCATAACCTTGAAGCGTTTTTGGTAATATTCAACGATGGCTTCACGAAGATCAATACGACCCTGCGTGCACGGATAACCATAATATTTGGACCGCACGGATCGGCATAGCGCTTCTTTGATGCCTTCCGGTGTGGGCAGATCTGGATCTCCGATAGCAAGACGTACGATATTGTTTCGCTTTTTTTCAGGCATGGATCGCAGCGTTACTTCAAGATCATGAAACAAATAGGGTCTGTCCCACTTTTTAAAACCTTTGTTGAATGTCATCGTTTTTTTCCTATGGTGTCAGTGTGTTGTTTCCCGAGATTATGTTGAACCTGCTGTAAAATACCAGACAACGATAGACTTCCAATTTTAATTATTGAGTTGAAGGTGAACTGTCAAGCAAAGCTTCAAATAAACATTCCGTTAATCCGCAGTCATGTAGTCCACACCGGTTTTACGGGCGGCTTTTGCGATCAGGTTTCTGGATATACGTTCGAGATGTTCCATTATCATTGCTTCAGGGATATTTACGAGTTTTCCGCCAGCAACGGCAAGCTTACCATTCACGATTACGGTATCTGCTTTATGGCAATTGCCTGCGAAGATTAAACCGGCAATTGGATCATGAATTCCAGCGTAGGGCAGTGAATCAATCCTGAAGATTGCAATATCCGCCGGGTTTCCGGGAGCTAGCCAGCCCAGTTCGCTGTAGCCTAGAATTTGAGCACCGCCCCACGTTGCGATACCCAATGCCTGTCGGGCAGTAAGGGCGTTTGCTCCTTTCTTCAC
>JAFGJC010000033.1 GCA_016929305.1 candidate division CSSED10-310 bacterium
ATTGAATAACCGCAGAGCCCGCGAAGGTCACACAAATCAAGTATATATTTTTTTCATGAGCCAGGCCATGTTACGACCGAGTATTTGCATGGTCTGGATTCCTTCCGTGTCATTCTCCACATCGCCCGGCTGAAGTCCCATACCAAAATTCCAGTAATCGGAACCGGGAATGATCATTTGGGAAATGGTGAAAAAATGGTTCAGTGTGTCGAATGCATGCACTGCACCGCCACGCCGGACAGCTACAACAGCTGCTCCAACTTTTCTGGCCAGCAGATGGCCGTTGCCACGGCACACATAACCGGTCCGATCGATGAGCGCTTTCATTTCCGAAGTGATGGTCGCAAAATATGTCGGCGATCCGAGGATGATACCTTCTGCTTCTACCATTTTCTCAATATAAATATTCATTTCATCTGTTTTGATGACACAGTGTCTGTCCCGGTTTTCCCGGCATTTACCGCATGCCATACAGCCGCGCAACGGCTTGCCAGCCAGTTGAATCATTTCCGTTTCGATATTTTCCCTGTTCAGTTCGTCGAATATTGTCCGGATCAAATAAGCTGTGTTGCCGTCTTTTCGCGCACTTCCGTTGAATGCAATGACTTTCATTGTCTCTCCTTTGAAATTGCAGGTTCCGATTCATTTCACACGGGAATGATCCGAAGATTGAAAGAATCAATATACATAAATTCCGTCCTGATTTCAATCAGGAGTATTTCGCATATTTCAGAATTGATGAACAAAACGGCAGAAATTGGGATTCCGAACATGAAATGGATCCAATAAAAAACACGGATGGCCGAACCGGCCATCCGTGTCATGATAGAATATTTTGTTCGATTTCTCTTAACGGATCACCATCATTTTTTTCTGTTCGATCCGGTCACCAATGCGCATCTGGTAGGTGTAGATGCCCGAAGCGAGATTGAGGCTCTCGAATTTAACTTTGTATGATCCGGGCTGTTTCATCTCATCCACCAGTTTTTTTAAAAGCTCACCACGCAGGTTGTACACATTCAACTCAACATGGCTTGCTCTTGTCACATTGTATTCGATCGTGGTTTCGGGATTAAACGGATTGGGATAATTCTGCAATAACTGCATGTATTCCGGGTGTTCCGCCGTTTTCTGACCACCCACACCTACGATTAAGTAAATCAGAATAAGCACCACCAATCCGTAACTGCCGCTGCATCCAAAAAGGTCCGGGCAGAGCCAGCCCATGATAATATAGAATAAATAGAATCCAAGTAGCGCTGCCACCAGTAGATAAAATAAAGATGCTGACCAGACACTCAGAGAAAACAATTGAGACAAACCGGAGAGGCCAAACGCAAACAGAAAACCGCCCATAGTATCTGCAGATGTCTTTTTAAGTCGGTCTTCATCCCAGGCCAAATGAATTTGACCATCCTCACTCCGGTCCAGCTTGAAATAAACCGGCGCATCGGCCTTTGCTAATTCCGACAGATCCCCTTGAATCGTGGCAAAAACGATATTGTCCTGCATGGCCACCTGTTCGATAAATCCGGATCCATGCCTTTCCGCTTTTCGTGCTGGTGTGGAAGGATTTGTCACATCGAACGATTCCAGCATCCAGGTGTCCTCATCGCCGATGCTGCCGACAAGGGCGAGGGTATCATTCACCCAGAGTGTCATGGCATCTCCTGCAGAAGAAAATTTACCGATGGAATCCGGATTGGCCGGATCCGTCGTGTCAAGAATGATGACATCATTCGAACCCTCATCAAGAGAATAGGCAATGTAGGTTTTTTCTTGATTTTCGGGAAGTGCGATGGCCAGAGGTTCACCGGAAAGCTGTTTGTTTGTAATATTTGCCGGATTGGCCGGATCTGTGACCTGTGCTATTTCATAAAAACCGGGTTCATCCCTCCGAATAATTGAGATGAAATGCGCCTGGCCGTCTTTAAGGCGTATATCTCTTAATTCGTTACCATTTTCAGACACGTAAACACCGACCTGTACAACGTTTTGCGGATCGGTTACGTTGAGAATGTAACAGGAATCATTTCTTAAAGCGTAAAGCATCTGATCTTTCACGGCTATGCGATGAAGATTATACCATTTAAAGTCCGATCCGATAAGTTTGGGACTCTCAACATCCGAATTGTCGTAAATCCATAAGCGTTCATCGGAGGCCACGTACAATCGATTGTCTTCGCCAGTGACATGAGTCACGGCTTTAAAATCCTCGTATTGATCCGCGATGACTGGATTCTCGGCATCCGATATATCAATTTTCAATAAGGGATATGAAGTGCCGCCAGTACAGACATAGGCGAATCCGTTTTGTGCATACAACGAGCTTATACTGGGCCATCCAACTGTGGGATCAAATACAGCACGACCTTTTTCAACAGGATCTGCCGGATTCGAAATATCGAATACGAATGTTTCGATACTGCCCCGGCAGGCGGCAACGAGTTTGTCGTTATCGACAGCGATTTTCTCGGGGGATTTATATTCGTTAAGTGTGTTCCCGTTATCCGTTGTCGTTACGACCGTTTCCTTAAAGGTTACTTCCTGAGGATCGAGAGGATTCGTGATGTCCATAATCTTGATGCCAATATCAGGAGTACTGTCCCAGGCGAGATAGAGATACTTTTCCTTAAAAACAAGATCGTTAACACGCGGCATATCGAGTGTTTTTTTATGCACTGGATTATTGGGATCCGTTACATCGAAAACATAGAGATTGTTCCATGCACCTATATACAGAGTCTTGTTTGTTACTTCAGCACAAAGCAATCCTTTAAGCACAATTTTCTTGACTACCTGAGGAGCCTGCATGTTTGATAAATCGAGGACATACAATGTGTCTCCGCCCACGACATATCCTGTTGTTTCGGTAAAACTGAAATCCTCTGTGCCGCCAAATGCAGGCAGATAGAATCCCTGGACAACCGGCTGATCAGGCGTCGAGATATTGATGACCTGAAGCCCATGATCTCCCCAGCTGTGCAGTGCGAGAAGATACTGCTTGTAGGGGAAGATGACTCTGGGTTCCCGAATAAACTGTACAGAATGGATTTTTTCCATTTTGGCGCCACTCACATCGAG
>JAFGJC010000348.1 GCA_016929305.1 candidate division CSSED10-310 bacterium
GATTACAAGTTCTAAATGAATTTATCCGAAAATTATCTTATCCACAATACTTATTGATACATAGATATTATTTGCTTTCATAAATTATATTTCTTAATTTTATAACGCATGGTTCTTAAACTGATCTTAAGTTTTTTTGCGGCTTTTGATTTGTTGCCGTTTGCCTGGTTTATAGCCTCATTGAGAATTGCTCGTTCTGCGCGTTCGATTTTTTTTCGATAGGGATCATCAGAAGTTAAAAAGCCTTTGGTGATGTCCATGCTGACGTTGGCAAAGATAGTCAGTGGCAGATCTTCTGGTAAAATTGTATCGCCCTCCGCCAGAACAACGGCATTTTCGATGGCATTTTCCAGTTCACGGACATTTCCCGGCCAGTCATAGCGCATGCAATGAGCCATGGATTTATCAGAGAATCTCAAATATTGTTTCTTGTTTTCGGTTGTAAACTTTTTCATAAAATGTTCAATGAGCAGCGGGATATCATCTTTTCGCTCTCTTAATGGTGGTATGAAGATAGGGATAACGTTGAGCCGGTAGTAGAGATCTTCCCTGAACCTGCCTTCTGAGACAGCCTTCTCCAGGTCACGATTGGTTGCCGTGATAACGCGTACATCAACTTTTATCACATCCGTACTTCCGAGATGATTGATCTCTCTTGATTGAAGTACGCGAAGCAGTTTGGTTTGAATACTTTCGGGAATTTCCCCAATTTCGTCCAGGAAGATAGTTCCGTTGTGAGAAATTTCAAGGCGACCTTTTTTAATAGCATTGGCACCCGTGAAGGCACCTTTTTCATAACCGAATAGTTCACTTTCAAGCAAAGTTTCAGGAAGAGATGCACAGCTGATTTCGACCAGAGGTCCTTCGGAACGCAGGCTGTTGTAGTGTATCGCCCTCGCCACCAACTCCTTTCCCACCCCGCTTTCGCCGCGAATCAGAACCGTGGATTGACTCTGGGCGACTTTCGATATAACGCGATAAATCTTGCGCATATTTTCGCTGTTGCCGATCATGTTTTCAAAACGGTAGCTTGATTTGATCTGTTCTTTGAGCTCGACATTTTCGGACCGCATCTCTTGATCCTTCAGAGCCTTTTTTAACAGGAGAAACAGTTCATCGAGATTGAGCGGTTTGGTGAGATAGTGGTACACCCCCTTTTTCATCGCTTCCACTGCATCCTTGATCGAACTATACGCTGTCATTATAATGGTTAATGTCCCCTGGCACAGCGGCAGAGATCTTTCATGAAGCTCCAATCCGTTCATATCCGGCAGCTTGTAATCTGTCAGCAGAATATTGAACTGTTCCTGTTCCAGAATTTTGAGTGCTTTACTACCGCTGTCAGCACCATTGACAATGTAACCTTCATCGGATAAAATTTCGATTAGGCCTGAAAGCGTATTTAGATCATCTTCCACAACGAGAATTTTCGACATTGACAATCCTCTATGATTGCATCAATTTATGAAAAACATTAACCCCAATTTCTCTTTCAATGTTCCAGTTTAAATCTGTCAAAACATATCCAATGGCTGATAAGAGTTCTGAATAATCATTTGGATTCAGTTCGCCGTAATGACCGATTCGTATCACTTTTTCTTTCAACTCTCCCTGTCCTCCTGAAATAACCATGGAATGTTGGTTCTTCAAGGCATCTTTTATCTTTATTGCTCCGAGTGATTCCGGTACTTCAATAACTGTCAGTGAATCTGATGGCAGTGGAGGCCATATGTTAAGTCCTATGCTTTGCACTGCATTTCGGAACGCGTAAGCGAGTTTGCTGTTTCTCTCCCATATTTTCTGGATTGTGAATTTCCTGATATATTCAGTGGCACTGAAAACACCTCTTATTATTGGAATCGCTGGTGTGTATACAGTACCCTTGCCGGACATTTGGGTCTTTTTCATTTTTAAAAAATCAAAATAATACCTCGGTGTGCAGGATTGACGTACCCTTTCCCAGGCGGCTTCATTGAGGCTGACAAATGCCAGCCCCGGGGGGTTCATGATTCCTTTATTTGATGAAAAAACGACGACATCAACATTCCATTTATCCATTTCCAAGGGTACGGCTCCAATCGATGACATCGCATCTATAATGAGAATTGCGCTTGAATGCCTGTGGACAATATTTGATAATTCCCGAATATTGTTGAGAGCCCCAGTTGAAGTCTCACAATGCGTTAACAGTACAGCACTGAAATCATTGTTGCTGTATAATGCCTTTTTCAATTGTTCAGGCTCGATACTGACACGCCAGGGTAAAACGATTTTAGTGATGTTTAATCCAAAACATTCGCAAATTTCTGACCAGCGGTTGCTGAATTTCCCCTGTTCGATCACCAGGACCTTGTCCTTCGGAGACAGAATATTGCATATAGCAGCTTCCATGCCACCGGTTCCGGATGCTGTGAACGCAAGTACATCGTTCTGTGTGCAAAGGATGTATTGCAGTCCGGAAATCATTTTATTGTAAAGTGAAATAAATTCAGAATCGCGATGAAAAATGAGAGGTTTATTTAATTCCGACTGCACAAAGTGCGGAATACGTATGGGCCCGGCAGTGTAAAGTTTATACATTATTATTGATTAAGTAATTGATTGCCATCCAGAGTTCTTTTCGTCCCTGCCTGGTCACTGATGAAAAAGGTGCAATATCAAAGCTGCCGACAGAATTTAGCTTGTTTCTGCTCAATTCCAACTGTAGCACAATTTTGTTTTTCGGTAGTTTGTCGGTTTTTGTGGCGATGATGAGCGTCGGTTTTTGCAAATGACTGAGCCACGTGAGCATCTCAATGTCCAGGTCAGTTGGGCCGATTCGGCTGTCAATGATTTGAACAACACCTTTTAAAAATTTATTGGTGATGATATACGCTTCAATTAAGTCTTTCCATTTTTCTCGTTCTTTTTTTGGTACTTTTGCATAACCATATCCAGGTAGATCAAC
>JAFGJC010000349.1 GCA_016929305.1 candidate division CSSED10-310 bacterium
AGCGGGTAAATGCATTGATCATTCGGGATATTGCAGAGAATCTTGACAACGTCACGAATCTCATCCGAGTGCTGGATGTGAGAACACGACAGGTGGCCTTGAATTCACAGATCGTCGTAACGTCAAAATCATTCTCACGGAACCTGGGTATTCAATGGGGCGGCAGGTTCGTCGCCGATGCACAGCATGGGAATACGACCCGGTATCGCTTCCCGAACAACTACGGTATTGATTTCTCGCAAAGCGCGCCAAGCAACGCGGGCACGCATCCCGGCTGGGAAGCAACCGATGGATCTGGATATGCTGTAAACCTGCCATCCGGTAACACTCTGGTCGCTTTCTCATTTGGAAATGTCATGGATACGCTGAAACTGAACCTGGCCTTGTCTGCAGCAGAGAGCGAAGGTTTGACAAAAACCATTGCACATCCGCGCGTAACGACAGCAAATAATGAGACCGCCTCCATCAGCAGCGGTTATCAGATACCCTACCAGGTCGATTCAGGGGATAAAGGCGTCAATATCGAATTCCAGGATGCCGTCACATCACTCAATGTCACTCCCCATATCACAAACGATAACTGGATTGGCATGAATGTCCAGATCACACGGAATTTCCCGGGACCGTCCTTTGGTGGAGGCCCACCGTCAATATTCACAAACTCAGCCACGACAAAAGTACTGGTGAAAGATGGTGATACTCTGGTCATCGGCGGCTTGAATGAATCGTCCTTCACGAATGCCAACGATAAAATTCCGTTCCTGCATAAAATCCCGATAATCGGGATACTCTTTAAAAACGATCGAAAAGAAACATCCTTTTCTGACCTCCTGTTCTTTATTACTCCGCAAATACTGGAGGAAGGTGAACAGGTCATCCGAAGCGAGACATTTTAATCTGTGAGGCATCTGAGGATGACTTATCAGATAATGTCAAAAAGGAGGAAGCCGGCGATGAACAAATGGATGAACATTATGGTCATAACACTGGTATTGACCTTAACGCTTATCGGTTTCTCCAGCTGCGGCGATGCAGGAGGAGAAGCCAAAACCGTCGCGCCCGTGATGATTGTCGTTACGGGTGTCGAGGGCGGTTCGACCCTCGGCGGCGACGATTACAACTTTGCAAGTGATGTCTGCAGCGATCCGGCAGGAACCGGTTCCTGTACGTTTTATGAGGATCTTGTCACCATCTCTGTCGAGATCATGCCGTTGAACATGGATGATGATTTTGAACCCTCAGATTACATGAGCGTCATGATCACGGGATATGAAGTCAAGTATGAGCGCAATGATACCGGATACGATGTTCCCAAGATTTTTACGGGAGCTACAACCATTTATTGCGCTGTCAACGAGGAAACCGAGGTTCCCGTCACGATCTGCAAAGCGGACATGAAAACAATGATACCCTTGTCCTACCTGTGGCAGTTCGGTTATGAGCCGGAAACAGGTCTGGATATCATTCACACCGTTTGCACAGTCACCCTTTGGGGAAAAACGCTGGCTGGCCGGGAGGTGGTTTCCAACCCGATCCGGTTCAACGTGAATTTCGCCAACTGGGCCGGTTAGAGGAGGGATAGTAAACTATGAACAACAAACGTATAGGTAAATTTACCGGTATTGTTGCTGCCCTCATTATCATTGGTGCCATCGGCTGCTGGTATGACATGGATGATGAAAAGCACCCTACTGAACCCGGAAGAACCGGTGTTCAGGGATGGAGCCTTTTCACCACGGTAACGCCCGCTACTGTGCCCGCAAACGGAACCTCGACAATGCAGGTCCAGGCCAGATTCTGGGATCTTGAAAACCGGTACGGTGTTCCCGACCAGCTCATCTACATGTCACTGTACGATCTGGATACGGGAAGTCCCGCCAATCCCAGGGAAGTGCATTTCGGAGACGGCGGTATTACCACGGAAGTCTGGACCAATAACCTCGGGCTTGCCGATGCGACCATCTATGCGGAATATCTGAACAAGAGTATTGCCGAAAAGCAATACTATGTCCGTGCGGAAGCGACGGTCGATTTCGACAATACCGCGCTGAATATCTGGGATACCCACTCCTTCAGGCTTTACAACCCTTACTGGGACGGCAAACCGACGACTGTTCCTGCCGACAGCAATCGACCCACAGCAGCCTTTTATTATTTCCCGACAAAACCGACAACAGACGATACCATTACTTTCGACGGTAGCTCTTCTTACGATACCGATGCCACGGGACGGAAAGCCTATGACGAAATCGTATCCTACCGATGGTATTTCGGCGATGGAGAAACGGGTTATGGTGACACGGTATCACATCGGTATTACACGGAAGGCACTTATACCGTAGAGCTTGTTGTTACGGATGATGAAGGAATGTTCAGTTCCATCACAGGATCTGTTGAGGTTTCTGCTCCGTAAATGTAACAATTGTATTGATTAGTCCCGGGCATCTGGAATTTTCCGGATGCCCGTTGTATTTTATATTGTCGGGAGGATCCCGGTGTGACACAGGAACAAAAATATCTGCATGATCTGATCGAACGGCTGGAAAAAACGCTGAATGTGCCGGAAGTGTCGCATAAGGAGGCATCGCTGGCATTGAATGACGGTGACTTGGGACTGGCGCTGGTGATCTATAAACAGCTGCTGGATATCGATCCGGACGATGCCGATGCACGTACCGGGTTCACCAAAGCCTACACCTCTATTCTTGAAACGAATGAGGCACCTGATGAGACTGACAGCGAAATTCGGCAAACGGAGCACCTTCGATCGTTGCTTCATACCATTAAAATGCTGGAGGCGATGCGTGATGTGATTAAGCGCCGTTCCGAAAAAACAGCTCGTGCCAAGGAAGATGTATAATCCATGACTGAAATACTCGTGATCCACGGCCCCAATTTGAACCGCCTGGGCGACAGGGAGACAGGACATTACGGGACACTGACATTGGAAGCCGTCAATATGAAAATTTTGGAATATGCACGCCAACTGGGTCTGAAAACGGATATTCGCCAGTCAAATGATGAAGGTGACATCATCACATGGATTCAGGATGCACACAATCGCTTTGGTGGAATCGTTTTAAATCCAGCGGGATTTGGCTATTCCAGCGTTGCGATTCGCGATGCCATCATTCTTGCCGGCATTCCAGTGGTGGAAGTGCACCTGTCAAATATCCATGCCCGGGAGCGGTTTCGGCATCACACGTTGACATCTGCCGTATGCATCGGGCAGATAACGGGTTTTAAAGAATATAGTTACCTTCTTGGTTTGAAAGCGATTTATTTCCATCTTCGCGGAGAGATCACCGATTAAATACCGTAAGAGAATTCAACGTCTGAAGGAAATCCTTGCCGGATATGATCTCGATGGTTATCTGGTAACGGGAAATGCCGATGTCAGATATTTCTCCGGTTTTGAGGGTATCTACGGTGCGATTCTGATCACATCGAATCACAATCTGTTTCTTACCGATTTTACGCATTATCAACGGGCTCTTGAAACAATACCGCATCTTAAAATTCGATGCCTGACAAATCCCCTGATGGATGAGATAAATCAGTTGACCTTACGGATGGGAATACGCGGACTTGGCGTGAACCCGGAAACATTGAGTTATTATGATTATTGCTGCCTGAAACAAGATCACTCAAAAATGACAATCCAGTCGTTGCCGGGAATTGTATCCCGGTTGCGAGAAACTAAAGATTTGGATGAGATTCAGTGTATCCGGACAGCCTCCGGCATCGCCGTCAATGCTTTCAGAAAATGCCTGCCGTTGATTCGTTCTGATCACTCGGAGCAGGACATCGCAAACCTGCTGGATAATACACTTCGCAGCGAAGGTGCGGATTATCCGGCGTTTGAAACAATGGTTCTTTCCGGGATGCGGTCCGCGTACCCACATGCGGTACCCACCAGACGGAAATTAAAAAAAAATGAGCTGGTGATTGTTGATTTTGGAGCGAAAGTTGCTGGATATCATTGCGATGTAACACGAATGCTTATCATTGGGAATGCGACATCCAAGCAGCGAAAGATTTATTCGATCGTTTATGATGCCATGTGCAGAGCCATGGAAAAAATGAAACCGGGTGTTCGTGCAAAACAACTCGACAGAATCGCTCGTAAGTATATAGAAAATGCTGGAGTGGAAGGCGTTTTTTCTCATCCCTTTGGTCATGGCATCGGATTATCGATTCATGAACGTCCGATCGTCGATCCGGAAAGTGATCGAATTCTTGAAGCGGGTATGGTAATTTCTTTTGAACCGGGTATATATTTACCGGGATGGGCTGGGATAAGAATTGAGGATACCATTTTAGTTACGGATCAAGGTCCTGAAGTATTGACAAACCTTGAAAAGGACAGGATATTCGAGATTAAAACAGGAGGGTAATACAATGTTGGACACGACCTCTTTCAGGAGTGGGTTGAAGATTGAGTATGAAGGTGAACCTTACATTATTGTTGATTGTCAGCATGTAAAACCGGGCAAGGGTGTTGCCTTTGTGAAGACACGCATGAAAAATCTTCGAACCGGGACGACACTCGATGTGAATTTCCGTTCGGGGGACAAAGTGGGTGTGCCCGATATCGAAACAAAGGATATGCAATATCTGTATCAGGATGGCGATTTGTTTTATTTCATGGATATGGAGACGTATGATCAAAAACCGATTACGGAAGATCAGCTGGGTGATACCAGGAAATACATCAAGGAAAACAGCATTGTTAGTGTACTTTTTTACAAAGGAGTGCCAATCTCTGTGGAAGTACCCATGAAAGTGGAATTGCGGATTGTCAAAGCGGAACCGGGTGTTCGTGGCGATACCGCTCAGGGAGCAACGAAACCAGCAGTATTGGAAACCGGCGCTATTGTTCAGGTTCCGCTGTTTGTCGAAGAAGGTGAAATTATCCGGGTTGATACCCGGACCAATACTTACATTGAACGTGTCAGAGGATGAAGTAATGATCAATATCGATAATAAAAAAATAAAGCAGCTTGCTGCAATGATGAAACAGGAAGGCGTTGTTGAATTTGAGCTTAAGGAAGGAGAACATTTTATTCGAATTAAGCGGGAATCATCAAACATCAACATGCCGCCGATTCAGGCAGCTCCAGCACAGCCAGTGAGTATTTCATCAGGCAGTGAGCGAAAAGTGGAGGTGGCAGAGGAAACAAAAGAAGGTCCGGCGTCGGGTAATCAGCATGTTGTATCGCCGATTGTGGGAACATTTTATCGGGCACCTTCACCCAAAGCGGATCCCTATGTAAAGGTTGGTGATAAAGTTCAAAAAGGTCAGGTTCTGTGTATTCTCGAAGCGATGAAACTCATGAACGAACTTGAAGCCGAATATCCATGCGAGATTGTAAAAATACTGGTGAATAATGCTCAACCGGTGGAATATGCTGAACCGCTGTTTGAAGTAAAACCATTATAAAGTTTGAAAAAGTATCATGATTAAAAAAGTACTCATCGCAAATCGCGGTGAAATCGCCCTTAGAATTATCAGAGCGTGCCGGGAACTGGATATACGATCAGTTGCTGTTTTTTCACAGGCTGATGCGGATTCACTTCACGTCAGATTCGCTGATGAAGCCATCTGCATTGGTCCTCCGGATAGCGCAAGAAGTTACTTGAATATTCCGAATATTATAACAGCTGCTCAGATTGCAGGTGTTGATGCGATTCATCCCGGATATGGATTTCTCGCTGAGAATGCATATTTCGCGGATATTTGTGAAGAATGTGGTATCCGGTTTATCGGTCCATCTTCCGAAGTTATTCGACTAATGGGTGACAAAAGCCAGGCAAGAAAAAGCATGTCATCAGCCGGTGTTCCAATTGTTCCAGGAACGGAGGAGAAGTTTACTTCCGACGATCAACTGGTCAAGGCATGTGAGAAAATCGGATACCCGTTAATTATCAAAGCATCGGCAGGCGGAGGAGGAAAGGGTATGCGGGTTGTGGAAACACCCGATTTCCTGCTGAAAGCATATCGCCAGGCTTCTGCTGAAGCTGGCAGCTCATTCGGTAATGATCAGGTTTACATCGAGCGTTTTCTGTCTCCCGTCAGACATGTTGAATTTCAAATTCTTGCTGATAATTATGGTAATGTTATTTATCTTGGTGAGCGTGACTGCTCCATTCAAAGACGCCATCAAAAACTGATTGAAGAGGCACCCAGCCCGGCACTATCGGAATCCCTCAGAATCGAAATGGGTTCTGCAGCCGCTAAAGCTGCCAAAGCAATCGGTTATCAAAATGCCGGTACCGTTGAGTTTCTGCTCACCGAATCCGGAACGTTCTACTTTATGGAAATGAACACAAGAATTCAGGTGGAGCATCCGATAACTGAAGAAATTACGGGAGTTAATCTTGTAAAGGAGCAGATACGGATTGCTTCCGGAATGGAAATGAAGCACAGAGCTTCATTTAATACATTTTTCGGTCACGCTATCGAATGCAGAATAAATGCAGAAGACCCGGTCCATTTTCAACCGGTTCCGGGAACAGTTGAAACATGTAACTTTCCGGGTGGGTTGGGCATACGCGTCGATACGGCCTTGTACCCCGGTTATAAAGTTCAACCGTTCTATGATTCGATGCTGGCAAAATTGATTGTTCGCGGAGAGGACAGGGAAGAAGCTGTTTCACGAATGAAACGTGCTCTTGATGAATTCGTCATCGAAGGGATCCCTACAACGATTGATTTTCATAAAAAAGTCATTACTGATCCACTTTTCAAGGCAGGAAAATACAATACCAGCTTTCTTGTTGGTTGGGACAGACGGCACGTTTAGGGATAGATTTCACCACGGAAAACTGGATAGAGGTTTTTAATGAATGTCCTTGTTTTTACTCCAACTTGGAACGAAGCGGAAAACATTGAGTCATTGATTCTCGAAATTATGGCTGTAAAACCTGAAGTTCATCTACTCGTCGTTGATGACCATTCTCCGGATGGAACGGGAGAGATAGCTGATCGTCTGTCAAAACAATACAGCAGATTGCATGTTCTTCACAGGGACGGCCCGAGAGGAAGAGGATGGGCCGGCATAGCCGCATACATTTGGGCGCTTGATCACAGCTATGATTGTATTGTCGAAATGGATGCCGATTTTTCACATCAACCTCAATATATACCGGACTTCATCAAGGCGTTGGAGAAAGCGGATATGATCATCGGCTCCAGATATCTGCCCGGGGGCGGTGATATGCGCCCTGGACAAATACGGCGATGGATCAGCCGTTTGGCCAACCAGTATCAGCGCATGATGTTCGGCACTCATATCAAAGACTGCACGTCTGGGTATCGAGCCTATCGTGCTGAATTGCTTGAAAAAATCGGCAGCAGAAAACTCGAAACGTGGGGTCCGGCGATATTATCGGATGTGTTGTACCGAGCGATAAGGAGTAGTGCGAAAATAACGGAAATTCCCATCGAGTTTCCGGATCGACAACGTGGCGAATCAACTTTGACCATGAAGATTCTCTGGGAAGGCATCGTCAATGTGGCTCGATTGCGGTTTAGAGGTGCGAAAATTTACCCGTCTTCAAAAAACTCTTGAAATTCGCCTGAGATGCGGTCTCTTCCGAACTGCACCGCACAGTATTAATCGCTGATAGAATATATAAAACTAATACCGGAATAATTTTTATTCCATGATACGAGATATTCGTTATGGGTGCCCATAAAGACTCGAGAAATTTCACTGCCGGCTCATTGAAAAAATAATAAGGCGTTGGGATCGCGCAGAAAAACCACAAAACAAACCATATCGGTGCGGGTTTGATCAATACTAACAACGAAAAAACAGGAAGCAGCATTACATAGTGGTGTTCCCAAACATACTGATACGTTAAAAAGTAGACGCAGATCCACATGCAGAGTGCATGTATGAAATTTATGCGTTTTGGCAGAAGTGTTATCAAACTCGAAATAATCAGGATCGACAGCGACCAGGCATACATGATGCCACGATTGTCTGAAACGTTTGGGAAAAGGCTTTTGGAAACAGCATCAATAAATGTCCACATTCCCATGCTGTTCGGTCCTGTGGGTACCAGAACTTGATGAAAGTATCCCTTGAATTCCAGAAAACCATCCGGATAAGCCAAAAAATATGGCACCGATAAACCGCAAATAAAACCTATCAGCCAGACAATCGTTTTCCACCGCTTGAATTTTAAGTAGAGTGGTAAATGAAGCAATGTATTCAATTTCCATAATACGGATCCGATGAAACAGGTATCCCGCAAACCGCTGCGATTTTTAAGGTGAAATATTCCGATGAGATGCAATAGAGTTACGGTTACCATAGACTGCTGTCCAATATGAATTTCAATGTAATACGGGGTATAGAACAGCCACAGACTGCTTACTAATAAATAAGTTCTTAAATTTAATTTTAAAAGACGAATAAGATAAATATTCATGATAAGAAGACATTCGATGCATAAAATCCAAAACCAGTAAGATGTCCAAACGGGCAGAAGAGAAATAAGCACTCCGAAAATATATGCGTATACAGGCAGGTATCTGAATCCGGAGAGATAGGGGACCACTTGAACTCCTTTGCCCGGATCAACCTGTCGAACGCCATAATAAATTGGATCGCCATGACGAAAATTATAGCCAGCCTGATAAATTGAAAAGTAATCCAAACCCCGGGGAACTCTATCCGTATCATGAAAAAACACATCCCAGAAACCTTTCATGTTTTCTTTTTCAGTTGGGTGTGTCGTTGTACCAT
Organism: candidate division CSSED10-310 bacterium; assembly: GCA_016929305.1. Taxonomy (GTDB): domain Bacteria; phylum CSSED10-310; class CSSED10-310; order CSSED10-310; family JAFGJC01; genus JAFGJC01. The sequence continues at coordinate 8,760 of JAFGJC010000349.1, forward strand.
CGAGGTGGATATTATGCTTAAGAGCGAATGGTTCGGAAAGCAAAGATGCGATAAACGAAACATGTATGCACAAAGCACAAATAAAAAGTAGGAACACACCTGATCCCGGGGTTTGTTCCGGTGAATAGGATTTTTTTGAAGACTGCATGTCTATGGTGATTTCGGTACGCTAATCAGAATATGGATAGATATCATGGATATTAAGCTGAACCATTATTCGGCCATTCCATTCGTTTATTTCAGGAGTTGCTATTACATCCAGTCGAGGAGCAGATTGAATTTGCTGTACAGCATCACCGAAATTGAAAGCAATGGCATGTAGTGATTTGGATCCGTTGGAGAGTACAAGTTTTACATGGCTTCCATCGGATCCGACTTGTCGGGGAGAATAGCGTAAATGCACATTCCTGATGAGAAAACGAGGTTTTGGGTTTCCCAACCCGAAAGGTGACAAGCGTTCCAGAGATTTTACAGCTCTGAAACTTAATTCTGACAGAGTGACTTCATAGTCTACAGATGTTTTTGGTATAAAATCATCTTGTGTAAGTACATTTTCGGTTATTTCTGTGCACAGGTTTGCAAATTCCGGTATATTTTCCGGTTTGATACGAAATCCGGCAGCAATTTGATGCCCGCCAAATTCGATGAGCAGGTCCTTTATTTGGGAGAGGCAATCAAATAAGCTGAAGCTGGGTATACTGCGCCCGGATCCTTTGCCGATTCCTTCTTTTATCGAGATGACACAAGCCGGTTTGTAATATCGTTCGGATATTTTTGATGCCACAATCCCGATGACCCCCTCATGCCAGTTTTCACCGGATACTACGATGAACGGTTTTTTACTTAGGTCACCAAGCTGAATTTGTTGCTCAGCCGATTTAAGAATATCTTCTTCTATCATCTGACGCTGATGATTTAGACTGTTCATTTGTTTCGCGAGCAGCTCAGCTTCACTGTGAGATTTTGACATAAGAAGATTAAGTGCTTCTTCGGGAGTTCCCAGACGGCCGACTGCATTAATGCGTGGTCCGAGCTGAAATCCAATCACCATGGGATCCAATCTGCGTCCATGAATGACATGGGCGACCTTCATCAATGCTTTTAATCCGGGATGAGATGTGTGCGCCAATGCTTCAAGACCAAAATGTACTAATATGCGATTTTCACCGCTCAATTGAGCGACATCGGCAACAGTGCCAAGAGCAACGAGTTCCAGGAGTGGCGGAAGCGGAAAATTTAGTATTCCCTTTGCGATCAACGCCTGAATCATCTTGAATGCAACCCCGATTCCAGCAAGATTCGAATCCGGATATGTTGAATCCTCCCGCTTCGGATTAATCACAGCATAGGCGTCAGGTATCGGTCCGTTTGGTTCATGGTGATCCGTAATGATAACATCGATTCCCAAGGCATTAGCGGAATCAACCGCTTCACGTGAACTGATACCGCAATCAACGGTTATTATTAATTTTGCATTCAAGCTGCTGGCATGTTCGATGGTCTGATTATGAAATCCATAGCCGTCAGAAAGACGATTGGGCAGATAAACCTCAACATCAGCACCCAATACAGGCAAACAGATTTTTAAAAGTGCTACAGACGTGATTCCGTCAACATCATAGTCACCGCAAATCAGAATTTTTTCCTGGTTTCTTAATGCCTGGCAGATCCGGTTGACCGCTCTTTCCATGTCATTCAGCAAAAACGGATCGTGAAGATTGTCCAAAGACGGATTTAAAAAATCGTGAGCTGTTTGTGGATCTGTGAAACCTCTTTGAATCAGTATTGCTGAGATAAATTCAGGTAGATTTAATGATTGGGATAAACGTTTGACCAAAGAAGTATTCGGTGCATCATAAATCCAGTTCGTTTTTGGTAGAATTTTCGTTTCCAAACAGTCCTCTCCAACTGAAAAGCTATAGTTGAATGCTATTCAAAAGTCAATAAAAATTAATATTTAGGTTATCACTCGCCAAGGGCGTTCAGAAACGATTGCAGACGGTTTTCGACAAGCTTCCAAGTATAAAAACTCCTGATGTACTGCTTTGCATTTTCCCCCATACGCTGTTTTAATTTTTCATGCGTAAGCAGTAATTCCAATCCATAACTGAATTCGTTCTGTGAGGAATAGAAGAGTCCGGCATTTGACGAAAGACAATGATTTAGAAGAACTTTTGAGCCAGCATTGACAAGCGCTGGTTTCCCAAGACTGAATCCTTGAAGCAGCAATATGGAAAGGCTTTCGAATGAAGACGGAACTAAAATGAGTTCCGATCCGTGTATTGCTGATTCGATTTCCCCGTCAGGGATAAATCCCAGAAATTTTATATCTGGATGTTCAGGATCGATCATGTGCTGTCTGCCTGCGAAGGCGAGTATTCCATTAAACTCAGATGTTTTTTGGAATTCGATGAAATAGTCAATGAGTTGCGAACAACCTTTTCCTGCATCCACTCGCCCGATATACAGCAGATAAGGTCTTTGAATTAAATACTTTTTTCGAAAAGCAGCTGGTGTTATCGAAGCTTCGGGAATGTCTATACCGGTGCCAAGCAGGCATTGTGGTGTCTGCTGAACATCATAAACGGCATTTACAAACGTTTGTTCAGCTTCAGTAAGAAATAAAAGACCTCGGACTCGACGATACATTTCATGATAGATCTGAAAATGTGCTACCGGTTCGTCATGAGCGGTAGATACTAATACAGATTTATTCGGGAATAATGCCGTTCCCTCAACAGTCGGATAATATAGATACGTGAAGAAAAACAGATAATCGAATTGGTGCTGAATTTCATGTAATGTTTTAAGTAGATTGGTTGATACTGGTCCTTGTTCCAACAACCACTGCCGCTCTTCATCCATTGTTCGTTGCCGTGTCAGGAGTTTTTGAGTGAGCAGATTAAAAGAATCCATAGATCTTGGTTGATCTATTGAGCACCGAATAACTTTAACTCCATTAACATCTTCCTGTCCTTCAGAGTATTTGTTATGCCAGGTTGTGTAATCTTCAGCACATGTTGTCAGAACGGTAATGTCATAGATCGATTTCAAATGTTCAGCCAGCCATCGGCAATAAAGCTCTGCTCCTCCGTCAACCCTTACACCATATCGCTGAATAATAAAAAGCAACTTAAATCGTCGTTCTGATTTCATTATTCCAGCAACTCTACAGTACCTGTCAGAATACTGTTATTCCGTAACGGTTTTTCTGAAGTTTTTACAGGAAATCTGCCGATATGGGGGTCATAGAGACCCATGTAAACATCATAAAATCCAGGTGAAGATGTTTCAGGATGATTTATTTGGAATGTAAACAGTGAAATTTCAGGAATGCATTTATTAGGTTCAAGCCAGCCATCCACTTGGAAATGCAAGTCATTGTGCATGAATTTCTTTCGAATGGTTTCCCAATAATAATTTATTGAAGGATAGGGAGTTATTTTTTTTATAAAATGTGCAAAAAACCGAATCGGTTTAGATATAGTTTCCGGAAAATAAAAGAATACATCAAAATTAAAAGGCTTATCCGGTTTCATCTTATCTTCCATTGCGACAGCTATCAATCGTATGCCATTGCTGAATGTTGTTTCAACAGGAGTACCGCGTAACCCGGCATGATACAACTTTACTGTAACATAACGAGTATCCGAGCTTCCGGGTATACAGTCAACAGGTCGCCAGGATTGTCCTTTCAAAGTGACTTTGTGGAGTTCTAATGCAGGCTCGTTGATAGGCAACAGGAGGTTGCGTCGCTCTCTCGGTGAAAGGTTAATCCGATAATGTTGCACGTCATCGATAACGATTTCGAGAGGATATGGCGCAAAGGGTTCTTTGGAATTCTGAATATCCAAAGTCAGTATCTTGTTTGATGTTCCTTTTAAAAATATATCAGCAGTTTCTTTTGCCCAGCGGTATTGCATTAGATCAGAGGAAATTTCAGGTTCAAACCATCCAGGCCCGAAAGGTAATTTCCGTGTCATATCTGTTAAGCTGGAAGCTAATGGTTCTATTTTTATCCATCCTCTGCCCGGACATTTTACACAATTCTCAGGTGGATGTGATGTCAGCATATCACGGCGGAGTCTTTGATAGTTTTCTCCGAACCATATTTTTTCAAAAGACTGTTCTGATAAGTATCCCATTGGCGGCATGGCACAGCACGGCCGAATGGATCCATCCGCAGCAAAATAGGGAACATCCCATGGAAAGAAACAATCTTTCCTCAAATTTAATGAAGCGTTCTCTGTGGATGCTGTATGATGTGATTCAAACTCTTCAAATTGATTTTCTGGCCACAGTTCCAGTCTTATATTTTTTTCTGTCGCTTCTTTCTGCGCTTTTCTTAACCATTTTCGTCCCGTTTCTTTATCATGGAGATATACGGAGCTATCTTTTACCGGTTCAAATTCACCCATAGCCTGAAGAGTTACACTCTCAATATGAAGTCGTTGTGCCAAATCCACAAGTGCCGGCAACTCGCTTATGTTTTGGGACATGCCAACCATCGATACGTGCAAGCGGGGATACAGACTTTTATAATAAGACTTCATATCATTTAGCATCCTGATGTTTGCCAGGACAGTATCGAAATCATACTTGCGAATGAATTTATAGGTTTCGGGATTTGCTGCATCCAATGAGATGTTCAGATCACTCATTCCCAGAGTGATGAGTTTTTCAGCGACATTTTTGCTAAGAAGAACGGCATTTGTGGAGCCGTTCACATGAATTTTGTATGTTGCAGCATTCTGGAGTATTCGTTCGAGTTTATCCAGTTCCAGCAATATTTCTCCGTCACCCACAAGATCAATACGTGAAATTTTCGGGAACACATCTCTGATAATCATTGCCAGAATTTCATCCGAAATAACTTTATTGGCAGGTGTTCTCGAAACACCTGCGGTTTTGGGACACATGATACACCGCAAGTTACAAAACGTTGTCAATTCGATATTGATGGCCGTCGGAAAGAGTTTAAAATCTTCGACAAATGGTTTTCGATAAAAGGAAAATTCGTCCAAAGATTTCACCAGGTTGTCTATTTAGTTGAAATCAAAACAGTGCCCAGGAGTGCCTTGTCGTTTTCGGCAGGCCGATCGCTTCTGGCTATTTTCAAACGTTTTTTAGATGAACCTTCTGGGTAGAGTGTTAATTCCAGCTTATAATGGCCATGATGAATCGTTTCTGGAATTGAAAACATATGTTCATGGGCAATAAATGTACCTGGTACCCACATACTGCTTGGTTGACCACCTGATAACAGAAGGTGGTCTGACTGAAACTCGTTTTTTCGTTCCACGCCGAGTTCTTTTTTTGTGCTTGAATGCTTTGCTTTGGGTTTTCCTTCCAAGCTGAAATGCAGATTTACCTTGAGATTTACCGGTGTTTGATCCAGTGAGCGCCAGAATGTTCTAAAAATTACGTCACCGCCAGTTTCCCATGTCTCTGGCACTGTTTCATATCCCAGGAGAACGAGTTGTTGTCCAAACACAACCTTTTTGGGCCACTCCTCAACCCAAGCTCGAGCGAATTTTACCGACATCAAACGTGAATCGCGGTTTTTAACATCTGCATCAACAGGTCTGATGGCGTGCTCCATGGCTAAATCGACCTGAATGATACGGTCTTCCTCCGTTGAAGACAAAGGAAATTCTATCGTTTCCCAGTTTGTCGTTGTTAACCGGAAGGGAGTTGGATTCTGAGGTGGTATCAGGGTGGTTCCCAGTGATGGCGCATCCTGGAGTGCAAGTTTACGAAGCTGTATTAACAGGAATTTTTCAGATGGAGATTGTTTGAGGAAAAAAGATGCTCGATCACCTGCCGCTCGAAAAACTCTTTCCTCCAATTCAGTATTATAGAATCCCATTGCGTAATCCAGTGAAGAATCACTTGCAAGTAAATTTGATTTGGCAACGGTTACCGGTCTCCATCCAGCTAAAGGGCACGTCAGACAGCCATCCGGAATTTGTTTTGACAGCGACTCCTTTCTTAAACTCGAATATTCCTTACCGAACCAGATAGATTGAAAGGTAGCTTTAGATACATCACCAACAGCGTTCTGACGTTTCTGACACGTATAGACTTTTCCTTTAACACTAATGAACACGGTATTCCAGAGCAAAGAACATTCTTTGCGGTATTCCTCTTCGCCATCGGGAGGCGGATTGGATCCGGAAAAATAGTTTTGGATATCTGCAATATCAGGAAGGGCATCAAACAGATGTTCCGGCCATATTCTTAATGAAACACCGCTCGCTTCAGCTTCAATTAAAGATCTATACAAGATCTCTTCCGCAAAATCTCGCTGATGCAAGAATGCAGACTGACCCTTTATAGCTTCCGTTTCTTGGCCGACTATCTGAACGGTAATTGAGTCAGCATCAAGCTCGTTTGCCAGGCTGATCAGCTTCGGCAACTCCTCCATGTTCACATTTAATGCTGCCATTGTAAGATGGAGATGGGGTGTCATCTTATTTGTTTTTCGCTTTAACTCTATCATATTTCTCAGATTACTGAGTATGTTCTCAAATTTATCATTTCTGATTTTCGAATAGGTATCAGGTGTAGCCGCATCCAGAGCTATTGAAATGTTTTCAAGATTGAGATCAATAAGTTTTTGAGCAGTATCGGCGTCAATGGTTTCACCTGTGGAGTGAATAGACACCGGAATACCCAGGAAGTCCATTTTTTCAAGAAAATCAAAGAAAGTATCCTTTTCGCTTAAAGGATCGACATCGCCAATTATTTCGATATCTTGAACATAAGCTGCGATACTTGTGACGAGGTAATTCAGCAAATCCTTATCTATAACAAGGGGTTTCTTGTCAAGAATAACCGGTCGACAGGGTAGCATCGACATGGAATCATTGAGATAGGTGCTGAATTCCAGTTTTAAATGTTTGGGAAAAGTAATTCGATCACTGGACATGAATTCCAGAAATTGTTCATTGTTTTCGAGTATTAGCTTTTCAGACACAAATATCCCTCCCCCAAATGATGTAACGATTTCCCGATAGTTGTCTTAGGCATTACGAAACCTTTCCCGTTGATAATATGCAGATACGGCCAACGAATCAACCATTTCCGATGAATTAACACCTCCAAAAAATATTTACCTTCATCGACGAATCGGTTACCATGCTCATCGATGAAAAACCTCAGATCCCGATCCTTTCTTTTCGTTTTTTTTCTCACGTTGTTTTTATTAGCTTTTGCATGGTTGTCGAGTACTCCTGTTCGCATCCAGGGTTTCGAATCTATCCAGAAATACGAAGACAGGGAGGTTCTATATCAGCAATTTTCCCTTTTATATCTAATCGTTACAACGCCGCTTATTTTGTTGATGGTATTCTCGGTAGTACAGTATTCTATTGGGAAATGGCTGTTCGATAAAATATATTTGATGTATCGGCAACTTCCCCGGTATTTCTTTAGCTGGATTTGCCCTATTGCATTTATCATTTTCTCGGCATTGACTGCATTTCGAATAATGGGAGCAACTCCGCGGATTCTGGACGGATTTAATTATTTATTCCAGGCTCAAAACATGGCACTCGGCCAGTTTACCGCGAACATTCCGCCTGTACCCGAGTTTTTTCAATTTGTGTTTATCATGATGCAGGATGGCAGATGGTATGGATCGGTCTATCCGGGATTTCCTTTGATTCTTGCTTTGGGTGTACTGATCAGAGCTCCATGGCTCGTGAATCCTGTTCTTGGCGGCATAGGGATTCATCTGACATTCCGAGCGGGTAAGGCATTTTTCAACACGGAAACTGCCAAATTGACCGTGTTGCTGATGACCTTTTCTCCATTTTATCGAATGATGGCGTCGATCTTCATGTCTCACATTTCAGCAATGATCGGCAGTCTTGTCGCGATTTGGATGATTTGGATTTGGATTACCAAACGAAATTTTCAGGGAATTTCAGTTCCTTTCGCTGCGGGAACTGCTATGGGTTATGTTTATATTACTCGACCTCAAGCCGGAATGGTTGTCATCCCATTCATCATCTACGCGATTGTTGTATTCTTGAAACGCTCCGTAAAAATGTTCTGTTCGCGAATGAAAAATCCATTCGAAAATCAGATGAGCTGGCACCGGATATCAGTGGCAATCTTATTCCTGCTGCTGCCGATGATTGGCTCCTTTCTGTTTCTATCATTTTACAACTTGCAAGTAACAGGTGAAGCATTTGTAAATCCACGGTATCTGGTTGACCCTCAGAGAAGTCTGGGATTTGGTGACAGTTTAGGTGAACCGCTACCAGGTGGATTGCGGAGCGGACATTCACTTGGAAAAGGTATTCATAACATCAGTGTTCTTTTAAGGCTATGGAATAGCGATCTGCTTGGGTGGGGATCGGCCGGTTTACTGGGTATTCCCATTATCCTGGTGATATTATGTTTTGGGGACAGAGAGTTTTTTACATTAAAAATATTGCTGGGAGTGGGTATGCTTTTCGTCCTGTCTTTATATTTATTTTACTATAC
>JAFGJC010000350.1 GCA_016929305.1 candidate division CSSED10-310 bacterium
GTCCCTGGATGTCATTGGAATCATGAATGTCAGCCGATCGGAGTTCGTCAGGGAGATGATCGACGCTGATTCAAACGATCGTTCAGTTGCTCAGTAATCCAGGCCGGCTTGAATGAATACAGCACTGGCATTCCAGTTATCAACCAGCATGTTTTGTTCATAGTTCAAAATTTTCGAAAATATATCACTTACTTCTGTGTCAGCGCTGTCGCCGTCGAAAGCCAGAAAATCATTTTCGGCAATGTAAGTGTCCGGATAGTCAATTTCGAAATAGTTTACCAGCAAGATGTTTAACGTGATCGATCCTCCCGCTACGTTTTCAACGGTTATTGTGTTGGCGTTTTCAAATAATTCAGCACTCGGAAAATCAATGTCAAAGGTAAACTCTGATCCGCTGGGATTATTCGACATGTAATTGTGATCTTCTTCCATGCGGCAGGTTGTATAAAAATATGAAGGCACAGTACCCGATCCGGGGGTATTGTCATAATTTTGCATTCAGCTTCCATTCTCATTTCCCCATGTCAGCCTATTACATTGACATCCGTGTGCCGTGAATTCATTTTTTGACCATAAAACATAATATAGTCAACGTACATCGCGTTTTGATTGATATGAATCTTGAACAGGGGATCCCTAGAAACCTCATGGGATTTCAGAGTGCGGAAATCAGATGTCATCATGCCTGACAAACCCAATAATTATGATACCCAACAGTTTACTGTTTTTTGATAATTCCTCCCCGTAGCTTTTCATTGAGACAATTCTCCTTGCTGTGCAGGGGTTAAAAATAATTTAGTTATAGTGTTTTTGCATACGACTTTCGATGCATACATTTGCAATACATCAAATAGATATTGTTATTGAAAAGGAAAAATTTAGTAGTCTTTTTATGGAAAAACGCATTGAAAGAAGCAATAAATATACACTATACGAAAAAGAACATCATTTGCCGACCCTTTCAGAAAGTTGCGATGGAAACCGTTCAGTTTTATATTCTGAAGGATATTTTTTATGTGTTTTCGATTCAATAACCTATATACCTTGATATTGATCCTGATCTGGGTAATAATAATTTTGTTGTGATGGAGGCTTCAAGTTAATCAGAAATAGTGGAGGGGATGGATGAAAATCAGCGTTATCAGTGTGTTTTTGCTTATTTTTACAGGAATGTGTTTCGGTGCGGTTCCGGACCGGGTTCTGTATCAGGGGCAGCTTAAGGACTCGGAAGGGGTGCCCGTGCCGGACGGCGATTATGATGTGACACTAACACTTTACAGCTCCGAAACCGGTGGAGATCAGATCATGATTGACAGTCACCTGGCGGCGGACGGGCAAGCGGTTCCTGTATCCGGCGGGCTTTATTTCGTGTTTCTCGGAGGCGGTACTGTTTCGGACGGTTCAGGTCCGGGTAATTTCATGTCTCTGTCCGAGGTTTTTTCGACATATCAGGATATATGGGTGGAGGTTCAGATGGACGGGCAGACGATCGAACCAATGCTGCCGGTAGCACGCCGGGCATATGCTTTGAAATCGGATTTGCTGGATGGCAGGGATAGCACGGAGTTCGGAGATGGGAATTCACTGGATGCGGACGATGGCTCTCCGGTTGATGCGGTCGTAATCGATGATGACGGTCGCGTGGGCATCGGTACATCGACACCCGCCGATACATTGCATATTCGGGATACCAATACCGATGGTATGCTCCTTGACACCCCGTCCGGGAGCTATGGTCATTTCCTTTTCGCTCATGACGGCGCGGCGGTATGGGGTTTTAATCACTATCCGGATGATTCGTTCCGGGTCGTTCAGAGTGGCGTTGACTGCCGGATGACACTATTACCGGGAGGAAATGTTGGTTTCGGGACTAACACTCCGGCAAACATACTTGATGTGTCGGGAGATCTTCATGTATCCGGCGCATTACGCGACAGTGGGGGTGAATCCGGTTCCCCGGATGATCTTCTTCAATCCACCGGCAGTGGTATTGCATGGACGAAACCGGCGGATCTATGGGATTCGGATTGGACCGTATCCGGAGATAACATGTGGTCAAACTGCGCAGGAAATGTGGGTATGGGGACAAGCAGTCCGGCCAGCAGGCTGACGGTTGCCGGGAACGAGTCCGATCAGGTTGGAACCGGATCTCAGTTCCTGATGGGAAGCGATGCTGATGTCAACCGGGCGTTTGCCATGCGTATCGGCAGCTCTGGAACACAGAATTTTCATCTTGATCGCTATCACGGTGGCTGGTTTTCATTCTTGACGGTAAACCGTGATGACGGTAAAACCGGTTTGGGGACCACGACACCTCGAAACAAACTGGATATCTCCGGTAGTGCCGTCATCGGTTCTGCTTACGCCGGATCCATTGCGGCACCGGCAGATGGTCTGTTGGTTGAGGGAACTGTCGGCATCGGGACGATATCACCTTCCAATAAACTGAATGTTTCTGGTGGAGATATCCGGATTGATGGGGATCAACAGTTGAAATTCAAGCAGGAGACAACTGCCGATACACTCAATATTCAATGCAGAACCGGTCAGGGCATCGGCATAAAAGGAAATCGGTTGTATCATTCCGCTGATGTGACACACTCCTGGCAGGATATGGACGCTGTCAATGAACGGATGATGCTGACGGTCGGAACATCCGGCGGGTTACAGGTTTTCGGAACAGGCGCCAATTATTTTGCCGGCAGGCTGGGTATTGGCACCGTTCCGGACAACAAGCTGGAAGTGGCCGGAGGTGTTGTGGTTGGTGCCGGTATGGCTGGCGATAACCCGGCTCCCGCAAACGGTCTTCTGGTTAAAGGTAATGTGGGTATCGGAACATCGACGGTCAATAAACGGCTTGTCATTAACGGGGGAAGCATCGCCATCAATAATGCTTCGGATGTGACCAAGACGATATTTCATCTTTCTGATTCCGATACCGGTGTATTCAAATTCTACGGCCCCAACGATTATCTTAATGCACTTCTTGGTCAATCATCCGGCAATTCAGCGTGCGGTGCCGTAAAAACCCATGATGTCGATTCGCACAACCGGACATCCTTGTTTGCCAGCCCGGGAGGCAATGGGTATCTTTCAATAACGGGCGCTAATGGAAATCGCAATGCCGTATGCAACAATCTATCCGGGTATCCCAATAACGGCTGGGTCGGAATACTGAGCCCCAATGAATCCAGTACAGCAAAGATGTACATCGATGATACCGGATATGGAATGTTCTATGCGGATTACTACTCATTCCGTACACCGCATCCCGAGAAAACCGGGCAGGATATCTGGTATAGCAGCATCGGTGCCCCGGAGGCTGCCGTTTATACGCGCGGTTCGGCGAAACTGGATAACGGGGAGGCTGAAATTTTGCTTCCAGATCATTTCAAAATTGTTGCCGATAATGGCAGCATGACTGTATATGTCACTCCCCTCAGCCCGGATTCACAGGGACTGGCGGTTGTTTACAAGAGTCTTGAGAAGATCGTCATTCAAGAACTTCACAACGGCACGGGGAGTTATGCATTTGACTGGGAGGTGTATTGTGAGCGGCGCGGTTCCATTCACAAACAAATCATCCAGCCCGGGGATCGAGATCAATGTCAGGATTTGAACATCATCGAAGGCGGGCAATCCACACCAGATATTGCACAACGGAAAGGAGGGATTCAGTGATGAATAAACACCCAGGTTATCCCGTTCGATCAGTTCCGGTTATACAGATCCTGAGTGTGCTTGGCATGATTGCTGCTGCCGTGAACGCTATGGCGGCGTCGCCTCCCGATGTGATGGATTTCCAGGCCATCGTGCAGACAACCGCCGGAGAACCCCTTACAGACGGATTTTATGATGCCGTTTTTACGTTTTTTGACACCGAAACGGCAACAGACACCATTCTTATTGAGGAACATTCCGCGGAACTCGGAAATCCCGTGACGGTCACAGACGGTTTGTGTAATTTAATTCTTGGAACCGGCACGATACTCGATGGATCCGGGGAGGGTGAATACACCTCGTTGGCTGATATGTTCAAGGATTTCGATGAACTCTGGCTCCAAATTACATTTGATGGGGAGCTGTTTCCCGGTCGATGCGAGATTCTGCCAGTCATGTCGGTAATCAATGCGGATACTCTTGACGGTCTGGATTCAAGCCAGTTCAGTGACGGTCATTCTCTGGATGCTCCGGATGGCGATCCGTCGGATGCGTTGTATGTAAACGATTCCGGTGATGTGGGCATTGGGACGACCGCGCCGTCACGCCGGCTTCATGTCAGAACCCAGACGACCGGAGGAATCATCATTGATACGTCGGAGACAAACAACTGCAATCTAAAGTTCTCAAAGGACAGATCGTCCTCATGGGCGTTGTCGGTTAACCCCGGCAATGCATTCAGAATTAGAGAAGATGCGTCATCCACGGATATGATTATCTTGCCGGGAGGGAATGTTGGAATTGGCGTGTCAAATCCGGTATGCCGGCTGGAGATCGGTGGCGATGCCGGGATTGAAGGAAGGCTGGTGGATTCGAACGGTTCCCCGGGAACATCAGGAAGCATTATGACCAGCAGCGGTACCGGCACTCAATGGCTTGACAGTGCAATGCTCTCTGACATGGACTGGACGGTTACGGGAACCAGCCTGGTGGCACAGAATAGTGGCAACACAGGTATTGGGACCGATGTGCCGGAAGGCAAACTGACCGTTGCAGGACCAGTATCGGATGTGCCGGGCAATGGAAGCCAGTTCAGGATTGAGGATGCATCCAACAGCAACCACGCCTTTGCATTTCGGATCGGCAACTCCGGGCATAACGACTTGCATCTGGACAGCTATTGGGGAGGCTGGCAGCGGTTACTTACCATCGATCGAAGCAATGGTTTCACCGGAATCGGAGCCGATCCGCTCAATACACTGGATATCTCCGGGAAGGCGGTAATCGGCAGCGCTCTGGCCGGCACCACCTCCGGCACACCTCAGGGTTTACTGGTGCAGGGCAACGTCGGTATCGGACTGACCGATCCTGATCCTGAATACCGGCTGTTTGTCGATGGAACGGTCCGGCTGGATGGCGACCGGCAACTCTCTTTCAGCGACACCGGTTCAAGCAATATAAAGCTTCAGCTTACCGACACCTGTGGTATGGGTGTCGATGGCGTTACACTATTCAGCAGCAATGCCGGCTCATTTTCATGGGAAGGCAGTGACGGCTACGAATCCATGGTTTATGATGGCGGCAGCGGTGGCAGTCTTATCGTGTCCGGTGCCAGCAACTATTATGCCGGAAATCTGGGTGTGGGAACTCTAACGCCACTCAACCGGCTGGATATCTCCGGCAGAGGCGTTATCGGTGCCGGGTTTTGCGGAGTCGAAACACCGCCCTTTAACGGATTGATCATCGAAGGCAAATTCGGTATCGGCGAAGCGTATTATACGGATCTGTCGATCGAAGATGGCGATCTTCTCGGGGAAAACACGAATGGTGACGATAAATATGTTGCCGGTATCGATTCTGGAGGTGGTGGCTACATCTACACTTACGGCGATCCGTCGACCACCAACATTATCATGTCACATGATTCGGATCATGTGAATTATGGGAGTATCCGGGTTTTCGATGATGAGGGGACCTGCAAAGCTGAATTCTTTGCCGACACATCCGGTGCGGGATTCCTGAAAACATATGGGCAAAACAATAATCGCAATGCGATCGTTAAGCACTCGGGAATGCCCGAAAACGGCTACATCGGCGTTGTGGATGGAAATAACGACATACTGGCGGGAATGATGGCGATGCCGGGGAATCTGGGGCATGTTTTTGCGGACTACAAGTTTTATAATAAAAAGAATCCGAGAGATCCGAATACCGATATTGTGTATGCCTGTCTGGAGGGACCTGAAGCGGCGGCATATCTAAGAGGCACATCATCACTTTCCAACGGGTCCGCTTGCGTGATGTTTCCGGATCATTTCCGGCTTGTGATCAATCCGGATAATATGACTATCCAGATTACACCACTTTCGCTCGAATCACAGGGGCTGGCAGTGACAGATAAACACGGAAACGGATTTTGCGTCCGGGAATTGAATCACGGTGCCGGCAGTTATGATTTTGACTGGGAGGTGAAATGTGTGCGCAAGGGATTTGAAAACTATCAGGCGGTCCGTCGTAAACTTATTTTCGAACGATTTTCGAATGGGGAGGACCAGCCATGAGATACCTGCGAATAATGTTGTTTCTTTTTGTTTTTTCAATAGGTACATCGTATGCGTCCGATAGCATGCTATACATGGGCATGATGAATACTCCCGAAAGCGATCCGGTGGCTGACGGCTCATACGATATGGTTTTTCAGTTTTATAATGCGGAGATGGACGGGACACTATTGCTTACCGATGCTCATACCGGTTCCGATGCGGTACCGGTTGTGCAGGGGAGATTTACGGTGTTTCTGGGTTCAGGGATTCTTACACCGGGAGTGGAATCGGATCTGGAAACCCTGTTTGCGAATCATGACACCGTATATATGGAGGTGCAGATTGATTCTGAACCTGTATTACCCCGGCAGCGGATAACATCCGCCGGATTTGCCATTGATACTCGGTTTCTTGACGGGAAAGGGGTGTCTGAATTTGGAGATACCCATTCTCTGGACGCTGCTGACGGTGATCCAACAGATGCGGTATATGTAAACGGGCTTGGGCAGATGGGTATCGGTTCGTCATCGCCGGACAAGGCGCTCCTCGTTCAGGAAACCGGTTCGGGAGGTGTATTGATTGATACACCGGTGACGGCGACAGGTCACCTGATATTTCAGAGGAATGGTTCGCCCATGTGGACAGTACAGCATTATCCGGATCGCACGTTTCACCTGGGTGAAGCCGGCAATCCCAGTATTATGTCGTTTCTGGAAAATGGAGATGTCGGTTTGAGCATCGCCAATCCATCATGGGATCTGGATTTGGTTGGTGATCTGTACATTCATGGCGGGATTTACGACACTGCCGGAAATATAGGCATAAGCGAACAATATCTCTTCAGCTCAGGTTCCGGAACCGCCTGGAATGATTTTGTGGATTCTGACTGGGTAATTTCAGGTGAAGACATATATGCCACTTCATTTGACAGCTATGGTATCGGCACCAATGTGCCATTGAATCTGTTGAAGGTCAACGGACCCGAATCGGATACGCCGGGTATCGGACATCTTTTCCGGATTCAGGATTCATCGAACAGTAACATGGCATTTGGTTTTCGTATCGGATCTCTCGGTGCCAATGATCTGTTTCTGGACAGGTATTGGGGTGGCTGGCAGAGTTCGCTTGCCATCATGCGGAATACCGGCAATGTGGGAATTGGAACGGATTCACCCGTCAACCGGCTTGATGTGGCAGGTAACGCTGTTATCGGACCGGATTATGCGGGTTTTGTGACTGCGCCCGTTAACGGTTTACTGATCCAGGGACAGGTTGGTATCGGACGTTCTGACGCCAGCCATGCACTTCACGTGTCAGGGGGATACATGGGTATTCCAGGTAATCGGAAACTAGTGTTTGACGACAATTTTTCTCCGGTTGATCTCCAGGTGGCGTTTGATACCGGTATCGGATTTGGATTTTTGAACAATACGATGACCTATGCTGCTTCCATACACTCCTGGCGGGATGACACCGGCGCAAACGAATACATGCAACTGGATACCGGCAGCAATGGCGGATTTTACGTGTATGGCACCGGGGACAGTTCCTTCTCTGGAAAACTCGGTTTAGGTATACCTGCTGTTAACATGTTGGATATCTGGGGCGGCATGACGATGGGAACCGGGTTTGCCGGCGCTGTTTCCGCTCCAACTGACGGTATGCTCATCCAGGGCAGTGTGGGTGTCAATACGGCCACCGTAACCCAGAAACTTACCATAATGGATGATTCGTCAGCCGGCGGGATCGGAATATTTAACAGCAGTGGCGAAAACCTCCTGTTTTCCGGTGTGAGTTCCAGTAATTATGGATTTCTCCAGACTTATGGACCCAATGGTAATCTGAATGCGTTCGTGTCGGTAGGCGACAATGATAATTGTGGTGGAATCGCCGTGTGCGACAATACCGGTTCACAACTGGTATCCATGTACACTTCTTCCGAAAACACCGGCGCGGTTGCCACTTTCGATTCGAGTGGTACCATAAACTCTTATTTTGGAAACCTTACGGGATACGAAAATGATGGATATATCGGTGTCGCCGGTGCCGATAGTTCCTTTGTGGCGGGAATGTACAACAATCCGGGCGAAACAGCGGGTGTTGTTTTTGGTGATGTTAAAAATTTCCGCATGGATTATCCCGGTAACCCCGATCTGGAAATTTGGTATTCCTGCGTGGAAGGTCCGGAAGCTGCCTCATATATCCGGGGAACTGCCAGACTGACTGATGGTGAAGCGGTGATCAGCCTGCCGGAACATTTTCAGGATATGGTCAATCCGGCAGCTTTGACGGTTCAACTCACACCCCTGTCCGCTGATTCGCAGGGTTTGACTGTTACGTATAAAAGTAAGCAAAAGATCGTAGTCCGGGAACTTCAGTACGGCACCGGAACGTACGATTTTGACTGGAGAATCTCGGGAGTTCGGCAGGGTTTTGAGGATTTTAAGGTTATCCGCCCGCGAAGCTCCAGTGAACCGGCGATTCAAAAGGGGTTTTCGCTGAAGGTCCAGAGTCTTAAATAAAATGTTGAGGCCAGGAAGGAAGAATTTTGATCATGACTGACAGGCTGATACTGAAAAATGTCCGGATTTTCGATGTAAATCAGAGTGTTTTCAATGATGAGCAGAATGTTCGTATTGAAAAAGGAATCATAACCGGTATTGACCGGTTTCCTGTGGATGAACCGTCTTCGGAACATGTTGTTGACTGTCAGGGGAAATACGTCATTCCAGGACTCTGGGAATGTCATGCCCATATATCGGAATACGCCGCGGAGGATCCCGAATACCGAAACCGTATCCTGTCCTATTATCCTCAATACCCAGATATTTCCTGGGATACTTATGTCCAGGGGCGTCTTCAGGCTTTCTTGGATCACGGTATCACCCACATTCGGGACGTTGGCGGGCCCTTAAACAGTCTAAGTACACTCAAACAATTGATCGAAAATGGCAAATATTCTGGTCCGGAAATTTGTTATGCCGGTCCCATGCTGGAAAAACCGCCGCTGTACTGGCAATCAAAGAATACACGCCAGCCAGGTTATACGGAACCGGTTGAGACAAAGAAGGATGTCGACATTATCATCGAACGATTAATAAATGGCGGTGCCTCACTGGTGAAAACGTTCAATAAATTCGACAGGGAATTTTTCGAATACTTAGTTAGCACTGCTGGGGAGTATCAGCTTCCGGTTACTCATGACCCCGGAGAAGCTCTGTATCACCAGATTCCCATGGATTATGCAATGCAACAAGGGATTAGATGCTTTGAGCATGCCAAGGCAGCGTTGCCGGTCATACTGAAAACGGAATGGGCACGGGAACATGACAATTTTATTCAAAGCGCAGACAGTGAAAAACGACGGGAATTTTTCGAAAAAGTACTTATCCATCAGGAAGAAGCCATTGCTCGGGATCGCCTGGATATGTTGTGCCGGACAATGATCGATCAAAATGTCTGCTACTGTCCTACCCTCTGGACTTTGTCCTCCCTGCGAATGGAGTATAAAAATGAAGCTCCCAACGAGCGGGAAGCCCGTCGCCGGAAACTTAACGAGGCGTATGGCCGTATCCTGCGGTTGATCGTCGAGACAATGGCGTCACACGCGGTCAAAATACTAGTCGGGCATGATAGCTGTTCACCTGGTGGGAATGTGGAGGAAATGGAATTTCTGGAGCAATGGGGAGTTGCGCCTTCAGAAATCATCAAAGGCACTACCTGTTATCCGGCGCAATGGCTGGGGGTGAATGACCGGTATGGTGAGATTCGCGAATCTATGGCGGCTGATCTGGTGATTCTGGACCAGAATCCACTCCTGAAGATTTCTAATATTCGAACGGTACACGCGGTTCTGCACCGGGGAAAATGGATGCCGGTGAATCAAGGTGATAACCTCCCAAAGGAATAGTACTAAATGTGGTTGTGGAGCGGATCTGTAATTTGACATAATAATCAATAAATCATGGCGGGAACTTGTGTCTCGTGGAGTTTCCTGCCTCGGAATTGTTCCGTGACAGGACAGTGGTTGAACCGCTTCCATCCGGTTATTGTGCAAGGGAGGTATTGCTATGCCGATGATTACAGTGGAAGGTCCCAAAATCAAGGATATCGATCTAAAACGGAAACTGGTGAAAAAACTGTATGATGCGGCATTCGAGATTTATAAGATCGATGAAATCATCGTGCTGATCAAAGAGAATTCACCGGAAAATGTCGGCGTGAACGGTAAGCTAGTTTGCGATTGACAACATATCTGGATCGCTCGTTCCGGTAACTTATTTGATTTTACCTGACCCATAATAACTTTCGCCGGTTTCTGGCGAAACAGAAAATCTTTGCCGGTTTCAACAAAAACATCTGGCATGAATCTGCCGACACAGCTATAATAATAAGCCTGCTGAGAATGTTTAACAGGGGTGAAAAGGATCGATAATCAGTGAACCAGCATTCCGGAAGAAAAACGGAAGAATCTCTGCAGAAGTTTTTGCAGCCATGTTTTTTGGGATTTCTTATCGTGTTCCTTATGGGATACTATTCAATGTTCATGATACGGGAGAATCCCTTTTCCTATTCAATCGATGATCCGTATATTCACATGTCGATAGCGCGGAATTTCAGCAGCTATGGAGTGTGGGGAATCACCCCCTACGGTTTTACCTCGTCCAGTTCATCACCGCTGTACACACTGTTGCTTGCGGGCTGTTTCCTCTTAACCGGACCATGGCAGTACTGGCCTCTGGTGTTGAACTATGTGTTTGCTGCCCTTCTGCTGTATCGAATACAGAAACTCTGTGAATATTTTGGCTTGCCACGTTGGCAGATCGTTGTCACTCAGGCGGCGATCTGTATTCTGACACCTCTGGTTCTGGTTGTGTCCACCGGCATGGAGCATATCATGCATGCATTTCTGGTGTTCCTGCTCCTGGAACACCTGCTTCACATGGAAACGGAACCTTCCCTCAGAAACCGTATCTTACTGGGTGTTTACTGTTTTCTTGCGACCGCGGCAAGATACGAGACATTGTTTGTCATTTCTGTGGTGTCGATCTGGTTACTGATTCGAAAAAGAATTGTCGATTTGATGATAAGCATATGCGCAGCTTTAGCGCCTGTAATTATTTTCGGCGCGGCCACGCTGGCTTTTTCCGGCAACATTCTTCCGGATTCCATCAGACTCAAGGGAAATTTCAGAATTACGGAAGGTTTCGGGTTTTTCTTCAACGATCTGATCACCAGGATTCTGCCCAGATTGAATTTTTATTATTACTTGAAACCGCTTTTGGGCCTGCTATTGGTTTTGCTTTTCTTTAAGACAGTAACAAAGCATCCGAAGTTCCTGAATTTGCTGTTCGTGCTTACGTTGATCGTCTTTGCTCTGCAAATTATGTTTGCAGATATCGGATGGAAAAACCGGTATGAATTTTATCTGGTATCCCTGGCTATGACACTGATTTGCATGAAAGCGCTTCCCTTAATCAGCAAATCGCTGCACCACAAAAAATATATCCTTATTTTCGGGTTGTTGTTTTTCAGTTTTTATTTTTGCATCTATGACGTCTTCAAATATACTCGGAAAGGATTCAAGGAAATTACGTTGTGCATGGATGGTGTCTATGTGCAGAACCATCAGATGGCCAAGTTTATTTCCCTGTTACCGGAAGATACCTGTGTTGCGGTCAATGATATTGGCGCGGTAACGTTTTTCAATCCTCGTCTGAGAATCATGGATATTTGGGGTTTGGGTACGCCGGAGGTTGCGGATCTGTTGATCTCCGGGGATGTTACCAAGGAAAAGATGAACCGGATTGCAGTGTCGATGGGCGTCGAATATGCGGTTGTGTACAGAGGTAAATTTGAGCCGCTTATTCCTGATGAATGGGTGGATGTTGGCATGTGGCACGACGTGGGATTTTCAGCCACGGGCGGATACAACATCTATTTTTGCTGTGCGAATCCCAATAAGCTGGTTTTTTTCCGCGAACGTTTCAAAAGATTTTCAGAAACGCAGACAATCGGAGTGATTACTCAGGTAATCGAGTTGCCGCCGGGTTGATTTCGGATCACGGTGTCCATCCGAATTCAAATTGCCCCATTTCGCCCACGATAGTTGTTACGTCGGGATCGGTCAGAGCGCCGTACCAGAGGACACCTTGAGCATATCCGGTATTTTCTGGCCAGTTAAACGAAGAAATAACCGTAACGATTGTCTCACCTGTTGGCCATTCGGGATACATCGCTAGATAGTTGTCAAAATCCTGACGGAAGCCGGGTGCAAAGAAGAGGTTTCCAAATACATCCAATATCACGAACAGGGGATATCCGTTCAGCGGTGTCGATTCAGCATTGCAGACGACTGCTGTGCAGGAACAGACATCTCCCGGTGTGAACATATTGGCAGGCATGGAGATAGTTACACGTGTTTCCGCGCAGGGATTGGGTGGCGTCGGTGTGGGAGTGGGAATGTTGCTGAAATTGTTAAACAATATGCTGATGTTATTGTGGCATGCCATGGCAATATCCGGTCCGTCGCCATCAAAATCAGCTGCACAGATTCCCCGCGCAGCTTTAACGGTACCGAAATCATAGCAGGGGTTTAGAAAGGATCCGTCCGGAGCCTGCATTTGAAGACGTATGCCGTTATCTCTGAATGCCAGCGCAATATCATCTCTGCCGTCATTGTCGAAGTCAGCTGTTGTCAATCCGTTTTGTCCTTTGGGCATGGTCATTTCTGCCGGAGGATTAAATACCGCTCCACCCTCGTTAATCAAAATACAATAGTGATTATCGCGTTTTAGCGCTACTGCGAGGTCAGGGAGAGCATCGGCATTAAAATTACCGATAACAACCGCTTCTGCGCCATCGCCGCAGGTGTATTCGCCTTTACTTACAAATTCACCGTCTCCGGTGTTGATCATGATGCTGATGTTTTGACTGACACCGTTTCCCACCGCCAGATCCAGCCATCCGTCCTGGTCCAGATCTCCGCAGGCAATTCCTTCAGGACTTATCCCGACAGTGATCGCCTGCCCGATGTCGAA
>JAFGJC010000351.1 GCA_016929305.1 candidate division CSSED10-310 bacterium
ATAAATGCAGGACCCGGCGTCTTCATGCACCTTGTACCTGCCGAAGGTGAATCCATTGATGTTCCAGATAAAATAATCACAGCCTTTTTCCCCAATTCGGAATATGCCCGGGTACCCACCCTTGTATTTAACAAGCTTCCTTCCAAGGTTACCGACCGAATCCTTAAATTCTGCGAGAAGGATTCCAGAGTAGAGGAAGTCGGTTTAGCAACCGCCCGGGGCGTATACTTCAATGGCAATTTTTTCAGTAATCGTCCAGAACATACTGCAAATATCAGAAATGTCATGCGTAATCCCAAATTGGATATGGCTCTTATAGAATACAGTGATTCCATTGTACAAAATGAAGGATTGTACCATTGGGGTGCCGATCTGGTTGTTCTCGATCAGCCCACTGATGCTGAAAAAATTCTTGAGCGGGATTTGCTGCCCAATGGGGTAAAAATTGAAGTCGACCGAGTAAATAAAGAAGTTCTCATCCACAAAAATGGGACCGTTCAAAAAAATGCTTTCACGGCAAACACATTACCTACTGCAATATATAAAGCTATTGAACCAGAGTTGAAACGCCTGATCGAAAAATACCATACTCCTTTTAATTAAAATATGGGAAGGACAGATACGATGATGCTGTTGCTTAAGCAAGTTGACGTGTATTCACCCACGCCACAGGGTAGAAGAGATGTGCTCATCGGCGGAGGAAAAATTCTTGCTGTAACAGAAGAGATGAGATTACCGGACTTTACCTTTGTGGAAACTATCGATTGTACAGACTTAAAAGCCATTCCCGGTCTTATCGATGGCCATATGCATTTTGCGGGTGCGGGCGGAGAAGGCGGTCCGTCAACAAGAACACCGGAGATGTCCATAACCACGATCCTTTCCGGAGGTATCACGACAGCTATCGGAATGCTCGGAACAGATGGATTTACACGCTCTGTTGAATCGGTACTGATGCAGGCACGAAAACTTCAGACCTTTGGCATTACATGTCCGATACTTACCGGTGCTTATCAGATACCAACACCAACGATTACCGGGGATCCGGGTCGAGACATTATCCTCATCAGGGAAATAATTGGTGCCGGTGAAATAGCGATTGCAGATCACAGAGATTCCGCTCCTACGTGGAATGAACTTGCCCGTATTGCAAAAACAGTACGGGTTGCCGGAATGCTTGCCGGGAAACCGGGAATTGTCTGCCTGCATCTTGGTGACGCTCCCGATACCTTCCATCTCGTAGATGCTGCCGTTGAAAAGGGATTTATTCCCTATCGACACTTTATTCCTACACATTGCAACCGTAGTCGTGACGTATTTGAGCGTGCTATTGTGTATGCCAGACAGGGGGGATATGTGGATATTACTACAAGTGCATATCCCTTTTTCCCAGATGAAGAAGTCAAACCCTCGGAAGCCGTTAAATCGCTTTTGGACAGAGGAATACCATCAGAAAGAGTGACGTTAAGTACAGATGCGGGTGGCAGTCTCCCCGAATTTGATCGCCAAGGGAATTTGATCAAGATGACCACAGGCAGTCCGTCAACACTGCTTTCTGAAATAAAAGATCTCGTGCATGACGGTTTCTCTCTGGATAAAGCCATTACATTCGTTACTTCCAATCCCTCATCACTTTACGGACTAAAAGACAAAGGACATATCGAAAGCGGATTCTGTGCTGACATACTGCTTCTCGATAATGATCTGAACATATGCCATCTAATCTCCAGCGGCAACTTTCTTATTCGTAACCGACAGATTCTTATGACAGACCAGACTATCTGCTAACAAACAGAAAATTATCTCTGTAATAAAAATTATCCTCGACCAGATATACTCTCTTTGGTATTCTACCTCTGTACTTGCTAATTTAATTGATATTGATTCCGGAGAAGAAAGATGCAGAAATACAGTTATAAATTCGAACCAGAACAGCTTCTCCGTCCTTATTACCTCATCAAACCTCTGGGTAACAGTGAAATATCTGAAACCTGGTACGCGGAACACATTTATTATCAGTACAAAAAAGCCATTAAAATTCCCACACACCCTGAATATATTAAGGCTCTTAACGAAAACCCGCCTGATCTGCTGCCACTAAAGCATTCAGGAATTGTCGCAATCCAAGACATCAAAGCTTACAAATCCAATCCGTTTCTTATCATGGATTTTATCGATGGTCGTGATCTGAGAACGATTCTGAATCAGCAGTCAATCATTCCTTTTGACATGGCCATGGATATATCCAGAAAGGTGCTTTCTATTTTGGAATATGCTCATTCAGAAGGCATCTATCATCATTGTTTGAATCCCGCCAATATATTTATCTGCCAGGATGGTTCTGTAAAAATTACGGATTTTTTCCTGGGTGTGATACAAGCAGCGATTTATCAGAAAATCCACAATGCCAAACAACTCAGCATGACAGACCCGCTGCCTGAACGCCTCGTTTATATGCCCAGTGAGCAATATCGTGAAGATATCGCAGGATCACCCAGCGATATTTATGCTGCGGGTCTGATCATGTTTGAAATGCTTTCAGGATTTGCAGATCAAACCAAAGTCAAAACAGAACTGGAAAAACGACAAATACCCGAAGAGATCTCCCGCATCATAACACAAGCCACAGAATCTTTTGATGATCGATATGTATCCGTATCCGACATGAAAAGGGATTTATTGAAATCCATCGCTGATTTTACGGAAATTTCTGAAACTGGCCGTTTGTCCCCGGATAAAGTCTCAAAAACACTCCGGGCCGAAGCTGAAAAACGTGAGTTAAAGGATGAGGAAGCAAAGGATACCAGCGAGATTACAGCACCGATAGAAGCTTCCGAAAAAGAACCTCAGGAAACCACGGATGTATACGAAACGGATAAAACGGATACCGCGATCCCCAAACAGAGACCTTCGGAACCTGAGAAGGAATTAACCGGAGGTTCTATTGAGGAAATTCCCAAAAAGGATACTGTTTTTGATACTGTTCGGTTAGAAAAACCTGTCTCTTTCGATGATGTAAACGAAAACAACGTGGATGTTGCCCGTTTGAAGGCAATGGAGGAAGAGCTGGGTCGTCTCAGATCGAAAGTTGAGGACAGTGAATCTGATGTCTATGAATATTTAGATTCCGAGAAAGAATCGGATGATCAGACAATAGCAGCATTAAAGGGCAGTGTTATTGAGTACCGAATCGATCATGGGGAAGCGCTTGGACCGGAAGAAGAACACGTTACTGGTTCACCTGGACCAAAAGAGAAGGCCAACCTGGAAGTCAGTATTGAGCGATTGATGCAGCGTCTGCAGGTCGAACCGGATTTGTCAGACAGGCAAAAAATCCTTGACGAGATACGTTCAAAAATAAAATCGCTTGAATCCAGAGGTTTGACAGAAAAGGCTCTAGCTGTTTGGAAGAAATTTCTGATTTTGTTTCCGGATGACGATACTATTGTTTCAGAGATATTAAGACTGCAAAAACAGCTAAAACCTAGATCTTCCAGACGTCACACAAAATCCCAGATTTCAGAAAAAGACGACGGCAGTATCGATAATTTCCGCAGTCATGCACTGCTTCTTGAAGAAAACGGCAAATACGAAGAAGCATTGAAAATCTGGTATAAAATCATGGACGAAATACCAGGGGATGGCCAAGCCAAAGATGCCGCATCCCGTTTGATTATAAGGATTGAGGAGCTTAAGCCGCAACACCGGAGTTGGTTTAATCTACAAAATGCTATTATCCTTTTTGGCTTAATCATCGTTTCAACTATTGTGGGTATCGGAGTTTATTACTATTATTATTACGAAGAACCGCTTCCGGTAACCATAGTAACGGAAAAATCTATGGAACCTGAACCTGCAGTTATTCCTTCCCCGACGATAATCATATCGGAGAATATGTTCATCTTCCCAACGGAACCAAAACCTCTGACACCAACACCAACACCCATACCACCCGACACACCGCTTCCCAGGCGCAAACCTATTCCCAAAGCACCGCCAGGCTACGTTTTTTTACCCGCCGGCGTCTATTACGCAATTTCCGAAGATGATCTATCTTCCAGATTATATCCTCAAGTTGAAATTCACCGTATTGAAAACGGATTTTTCATTTCCCAAACCGAACTGACGCAATCTGAATGGGAAATGGTGATTCCAGAAAATCCATCCCGCTTCAACGCTCCAAACCGTCCTGTAGAGCGTGTATCGTTTTATGATGCTGTCGCCTATTGCAACAGACGATCCAGTAAAGAGGGGTTGACACCCTGTTACTACCGCAATCCGCAATGCAGCATCATCTTCAATGCGGACATCCCCATATCGCAGGGTCCGGTATACTGGAATAAACGTTCCAATGGTTATCGCTTACCAACGGAAGAGGAATGGGAATATGCCTGTCGAGCAGGAACATCCTCAAAATACTGGTGGGGTGACCGTTGGGATTGCTCCAAAGGTATGGCGGAAAACGATGTTGTTGCCGCGGAGGATGAATGTGCAAGTTTTTATAACAAACACGGTCTGAAAAAAGATGCAACCGCTGTTGTAAGGTTATTCCCGCCAAACCCCTGGGGATTATACGAAATGCATGGAAATGTTCAGGAATGGTGCTGGGATATACTATCAACGCAATATGTCGGAAAGATTAAATACTCAGAAAATAGTGTATCGGAACCCCGGCGAGCCTTGCGTGGCGGCAGTTGGAATCATCTGGCATATCGATGCTCTTCCGGATCCAAAGACTACGCTCAACCTGACTTCAGC
>JAFGJC010000352.1 GCA_016929305.1 candidate division CSSED10-310 bacterium
CAAAATTCCGAAACATCAAACCTCGAATGATGGATGACCGGTCTTCACCGTTTCTTAACTCAAGACAACGGCCGTTTCGTTCACCATCCAGCACAGTATACTCCGGACCGTTAACAGACATAAGCACTAGATTCTTTCCATTGAAATTGAGGTTTCGGTTTCCGGAACCTGTGTATGTGCCGTCAGATATCAGGATCGTATCACCCTCCAAAGCAGCATTTATAGCCGCTTGGATCACAGAAAAATCTTCCGGAACCCGGATGATCTCAGCAATAGCAACTGAATGGAGATATAGTGCCGTCAGGATGACAAATATCGCTGGTTGGTTAGAAATGACTTTAGTTGACATAAAAGAATTCCCTTTGCAGCCCCTCTTTAATTATTACAATTTAAATCTGGAATTGTTCCTTGCTTTTTATCCTATACCTGAAAATCCAACAAACACGATCAAGAACAATGCTAGCCGCAATATTTCACCAGTAATGTGCAATTGGATATAACCGTGTTGATTTCGCCATGATATCGTCATGTTGATCGGATCATTCCGAATATTCCTGGAATCATTGCCAGTTTTCTGGAAAATCACTGTTTTGAGACACACTCCGACATACTCCCCGTTGTTTTCCGAGCTGGGCCAGCACTGTTTTCATTAACTTGAGTTCAGCTGGACAGCCGCCTGAATGAAGAGTTCCTTCCATGGATAATGGCTGGACAGTAAGAAACGGATACGGTGGGTCTTCCGGGTGATGATGGCACCGATTTTCAGTAGTTTCAGGCGGATGGTGCCACACTGGGCGTTTCCAAGTTCCGTACCATACAATCCCAGTCGACGGATGGCTTCCATGAGGACATATGCCAGACTGCTCAGAAGCAGCCGGAACTTATTGGACCACCATTTATGGCAACTGGTCCGATCCGCAAACAGATCCAGTTGTTTTTCCTTGATCCGGTTTTTCATGTCACCTCGTGCACAATACATCTCTTCATACAATTGGCGGGGCTCACCGGGAAGATTGGTCACCACATACCGGTTGTTCCGGCCCTTATCGGTGTGCTCTGCTTTCACGATGACCTGACGCTTCCGTTTCCATGTTTTCGCCCCATACCAGATCTCTGTGTATAGCTTAACCTTGCCACCGGTTTTTTTCTGCAATTTGGCGGCTTTCCTCATGATCCTGCTGCTTATGGCTTCCAGTCGCTTATTCCGGGCGATTCCGATGATATAGCCCACACCGTGGCGGTCACACCAGTCCATCATCCTGTGACGGCAGAAGCCGCTGTCGCCCCGGAATATGATCTGCACATCTGGCCACGCCTGTCGCAGTCTGGTCACAAGGAGTTTCAACACCGCCCATGCATGCTTGGATGCATCAATCCGGGATTTCCGGAGCATGGCACAGAGCAGATGATGACCACTGAACACATACAACGGCAGAAAGCAGTAGCGGTCATAATAGCCATGGAATTCCCGGCCCTCCTGGTTGCCGTGCACCGGATCATCCGTGGCATCGAAGTCCAGAATGATCTCTTCCGGCGGGTATTTGTGGGATTCGATGAACATCTCCACCAGAAACGCATTCAACCGGAACGCAGACTGACGATCCGCCCAGGATTCAAACCGGCACAGCGTCGGAGAACTGGCAAGATCCCGGTCTGTCTCCACTGCAGTCTGAATGGCTGCATCCCGTCTCACATCATCGTGATCATTCAAATCCTCATATCCCAGGCAAAGTCCATACACCCTCTGTTTCAACATGTCCCGGATTTCGTGAACACAACTGGCTTTCCGACGAGGATCTTGAATCATCTCCGCGGCACGCGGGGACACATTCAATATCCGGTCCGCTTGCCGCAGGAAAAGGACGCCTCCATAGCTGGTAACATTCCCACCCTCGAAATTGACCTCGATTTTACGCTGTTTGTATCCTTGAAAAAGCTCTAACTGGTATGTACAATTTGTCATGGCAAAATCCTGTGTTAAATTCGACTTAACTAATTGAATTATAACACCTTTTAAAGGATTTTGCCTCTTTATTCACGAAATATTGGGGTTAAGAATTATTTGTTTCCCAAATATTCAACCCACGCCCTGCAACGCTCGGAAACATCACCTTCTAAATGGGAATACCGTTCTTGTCTCAACCGGTAAGGGTATCTCATCAGTGTGCCAAAACGGGTTTCCAGATACCGGATGACAGGGTATACGAAGTCGCGCTGAAAGCGATACCCGGTCAGTGGTTCAACATTTTCATAATTGAGAACATCGATCAGTTTAACGAGACTGGACACAAGCTGAAAGATAAGTGCTGTCCCCGGCATGGAAAACAATGGGGATTCGGGTGAGATGTGTTCTAAATCAGTCGAAATCATTAAAATATGCCTGAAGGCTACCGTCAAACCTGAAGTGGTGCTGACACATTTGATTTTTTTGATATCAATCGCTGGAATGATTGCAGGTATTTTTCAATTTCGAAATCATCCTCAACAAAGGTATGTGTTTCTGCATGTGCCGTTTTCGATATAAGTGTTCCCCTGCAATCCAGGACAGAACCAAAAATCCAAGAATAGACCCGGTGAAATAAAGTCTGTTTTGCGAAGTTTCTATTCCCCTGATCAGGCTTTTGTTGCCGGCAATTATCAGGATGACACCTGTTGCAAACACCATATAGAATGCAAGGTATTTGAGGGAAGTCGATTTCCAGGATTTGAGTCTTTTTTCCTTAAGATCTAAAAATTCCAATCGGCTTTGATCAAATTGTTCTCTGGAAATTCTATGGTAATCAATGAGATAGCTAATCAGAGCTGCCACCAATCCCGTTAAGACAGCCAGACAGCCAAGGAGAATCAGGGGTTCGTGGATCATTTTTACCAGGAAGACAATCATCATCATGATCAATCCAATTGAAATCGGCAGTATTCTTTGTTGAAACAGGTATTTTTCGTCTTCCCGGTCCTGTTTCTCTATTCTTAATCGACAATCTTTCACTTTCAAACCTCCTGACAGGATTTCTCGGATATTATTTTTTGATAATGTCTGCGTCGGTCAACCGGATCAGACATGGCAATGTGAGATCATCCCGGATGGCCAATTTTGTCTCAACGACAGCTTGCACGATTTGCTCGCTGCTGAAATGACCGGTGATCATTCCGGAATGCTGGATCGGGGCATGCACCGTCGCCAGATACACAATCCTTTCCGGGAATGAACAGCCCTGAAATTCATAGTTGCGGAAGGTGACAGCCACCTGAGAACCGATGTTGCCGGATGCGAAATCTCCCAATTTCTGAGCACCCGTTGCGTTGGTGATAAATGCAATACCCGGTTGACCCTGGCTATCCTGTATTTTCTGTATCGTCTTCAGATCCCCAGCTGTCAGGATTGGTTTGGAATCCAAAATGTACACCTGCTTATGGTCCTCGCCGAGAATGTCCGGAGCTGTTTCTGCCAGAAATGTATCCCTATGTTTGTAATATGTCAGGACCTCAGAGGGTGAAACATAGTTTGCTTGATCATATTCATCCAAAACACGCCACACGGCAAAATCATTCGGTTGACCGGTCACAATACAGCGAAACCATTCCCCGTCGATCTGATCACCGGAGTCAAATGCCACACGCAACATATTTCTCCTTGTTTTAAAAACAGTGTATTTTTCCGAAGATAACCCAAACCACTCCAGCCGCTTTTGAATCATGCTTTCCAGTTCATCCAGAGGACATTCTCCATCCGGACCGATAACCCCGATATCCAACACTCGCAATTCACCGGGAACTGACGCAGAGAGGAGACAAAACAATCCCGCGGTAAAACATACTACAGCCATTTTTTTCATGATATTATCCTCCTGAATCGAAATAAAAAATATCTTCCACCGGTACCTCAAAGTATTGAGCCAGCTTCAACGCCAGGATGGTGGACGGTGTGAACCGGCCCCGCTCGATGGTGTTGATGGTTTTCCGGGTGACGCCAATCGCAGCCGCAAGTTGCTCCTGGGTGATGTCTTTGTGCGCTCTGAGAACCTTCAGGTTGTTTCTCAACGTCACATCAATCATGGTCCGCCTGCCATTCATACCAGAGAAACGCTCCGATAAATGACATTATTACAATATACAGTGCGCTGTGCGCACCATACCGGACCAGCGGCGGATACAAGTAACTTCCAAATATCATCACCAGCAGACCCAATACCACAGCGAAAAAGGCAATACGGTATGCCTTGAATCGATTGTGCTTTACTAACTCATCGTTGACCGCAGATTCCAATTCGGGATCACCGGATATATGTTTTCGCACGAGAATCAGCCGGACCAGGTACACAGCAAATACCGCAAAACCTCCCAGACTGCACACGGAGAGAATGCCGCCCACAATTTTCGAAATCCGGATCCCATACTCCGGATCCATCATAAACGAGGCAACGATACTGGCCCCGTGGGACAGCCCGTAACCAACCAGAAATCCCAGCCACATGCGCCGTCGGCTGATGGAGAGTTGTTCGACCCTGTCCATGACTCCTGCTCCTTTCGTCTGGAAATTAACAAGTAACCCAAATTTCTCAAAAAGTAACCTGTGCTACTCATTAATATAATCACTCAAATTGGAGTTGTCAACATTAAAATGTGACGGGTGTTTGCTACCGGAAGCTTTACTGTCACGGTCAATAGTTCGCTGATTCCAGGGAGAATGAGCACCAACCTCCATAGCGATCCGGACTCCATTAAATTACGGAAAATACTTGCGGATCGATTTGGCTGTATTGGTAATGCTATTCAACTCGACAACCTCTTTGTCATCACTGACGGGTAGATCGTCAGGTCCTTTGTCATCGGGAGTGTTGAAGTATATCAGTCGTGTCTTTTCAGGGTGTAGTTCAAGTCCAAATTTCGCGAATCGTTTTGGTAGGATCTTCATGATTCGCCGGGCGTCTGTCTCGTTCTCAAAGCAGATGATAAAATCGTCGGCATATCTGTACAGATGTTCGTTTTCTTTGAGATAGATCTTGACGACTTCATGGATCCATTCGTCTGAGACATAGTGGAGATATATGTTCGTCAGTAGTGGGGAGATGACCCCGTCTTTGGGAATGTAAACTCGTTTGAACGGCGGCGCTTTATAGCTGCCACTGTTGAAGCGATTCAGAAGAATTGAAAGATTGTCCTGAAGATTGGCTTTATAGTATTTGGCCGTTTGGCCATCAATACCAGTTGCTCCGCTTTTGTGGGTTTTGTCACAGACTACAGTTAAAAACGCCTGGCCAATATGATGTGTGACACTGTGTTGAGTACTATTTTCGGTGTAATCCTTGCCAGTGTCGCTATTTTATGGTGTTTCGTTGAGATAATTTCCCTACTCGATGTCTTGGTTTTGATCCCTTGACAGTGGATACCACTCGACGTCTGGAAGACCAGAGATCTCCCCGGTTCCTGAGGAGCCTTGCTGTGCTCATGCCATGCTCTTAGATCCCGGGGTGAGATCCATATCCCTGCCATGTCGGGTATGGTTCTGCTGTCTTCCGGCAAGTAGATACCTTCGACTCACTCCGATAACAGTAGTTTCGGAATTCGATCACATGACCTGTTCACTCCATGTGTACGCTTCGCTTCACGGTCACCCGTTTCCAAGCAACACCCGGTTCCGCCTGCAGGCTGCGCTTTGACGTGTGGGATTGGGTACCCACAAGGCTCCATCGAAAGGTTTAACGTTGCTGTGTCATCTATCTCCCAGGCTTTGCCCGGCATTGACCCTTCGATCCCGCCTGCGGCGTGACTCAGGACAGGCGATTTTAGAGCTTTTCCGGAAGTGAGGGTAAAGGAGATTCGGGGAGTTGCTGGTTGCTTGAAATCTAAGCAGTACACCTTCTTTTCTAGTCTTTCTTGACATATTAGTGTAATTATTGTATATACAATATACAAGAGAGGAGGTGCAGAATGACCTCGCAATTGATCATCCGTATCGAACAGAATCTCAAGGAACAAGTGAGTAAATGTGCAAAGAACGAAGGCAAGAGTATCAGTGAAGTCATACGAGAGTTACTGGAAAATTATGTTAAGGAACGCGACATCAGTTCATATATTGATGATTTATGGTCGAGAATCGGAGGAAAACTGAAGGATCATGGAAAGAGTCTTGATTCTATTGATACCGTCATACGCCGAGTAAGGTCAGAAAAGTGACAAAGGTTGTTATTGATACGAATGTGTTCGTATCATCCTTCTTCGGTGGTAAACCAAAGCAGATCATTGATTTATGGAAAACCGGAGAGGTAACTCTATGCCTTTCTGAAAGGATTGTCGAAGAATATGTTGAAGTGCTTCAACGGATGGGTCTTCAGAATGAAAAAGAATTAAAGGAGTTATTGGCGGTATTTGCACGAGGTTTCAACATTCTGTTCACCGCAGCGCCACCTGAACTGAAAGTAATAAAGGACGATCCGGATGATGATAAATTTGTAGAGTGTGCGGTAGCTTTAAAATGCGATTTTATAATAACAGGTGACAAGCATCTTCTATCTGTTGGGAATTACATGGGGATTTGTATTCTCAATCCAGATGATTTCCTGAAATGTAAAAGAAAAAGGCAAAACCCCTGATTTCAGAAGTTCTGTCTATCGGTGTATTTGCTCCCCTGACCTTCCAGTAAGCAGAAACTTCACAGCGGTTTACTTCCTGCCTGAAGCGACCCGGAAAACCGAACAAACCGACAAGCCGAAGAATCTGTACCGCAATCCTGGATTCGTACCGGTTATTCTTTGATCAACGATTTCAGTACCTGAATTCCTTTTTCAAGCACTTCATCCTTCCCTTCGCGAAGCCCTTCCAGACTGGGTTTCACCTCCACATCAGGAAGGATGCCGATATTCTGAAACCGGCTACCGTCCGCATGTTTCGCGCGCATACCTGTGAAACTCATCGATCCGCCGCCCGGCAGACTGACTGAGGTGACGTTGCCGTTGACGCCTGATGTGGGCGATCCGACAAAGGTGATGTGATCGAGATTTTTTAAATAAATACAGACGTCTTCCGATGCGCTGACCAGCGTCTCGTTGATCAGAACCACCACCGGCTTGAGGAACGGATGCTTGCCCTTGGGCTGGAGGACGTAGTATCTCGAATAACTGGTGGGCACTGGTTCAAATAGATAAGGGGAAATCATGGGAACCTCGAATCGTGTGCCTGTCACCGGTTTATCGGACAGCCGCGTCACCAGTTCCATATGCAGATTGGATTGCGGATATCCGCGCATATCGAGTATCATGCCTTCAGCGTCCTTGCATTCGGCGAAAATCGATTCAAAATCAGCGTTGAATGGAATTTTCATGGCGTCGATGTATACGAGATCGCCAGGAATCGTTTTCTTGAATTCCTGGTTTCCCATATCTGTATACCATGCCATTCGAGGCAGTGACCGCTTCAATGCAACCTGCCGAGCTTCATTATTGCTCTTGACTGTTAATTCCACGGTTTCATCTTTGCCACCCCGGCCCAGTCTATAGACAAACGACCGGTAAAATGACTGGGGCGTGGATGATGACAGGCGTTCTTTATAATATGCAAGCCACTCCTCGATGGGTTTTCTGTTGACATGAGTGATTTCGTCGCCAACCTGCAGTGGCGGATCGATGGATTCGGGAGGAGCGATGATTTTATCGATTACAACTTTGTTTTCAAGATACGTCAACCGGACTGGAATAATAAATTCGTTATCACATAGATCCGGATGGGTTACTGAAACATGCGAATCATTCATCCGTTTAGTCAACCGCTGGATCACATCATAATAGTCCGCCAGGGTCTGTGCCGATTCAACCTGCGGAATCCATTCCTGCAACATCGAAGACGGATCTATATCGGTCAGCTCCAAATGAGGAAAGAACTTCGATATAACAGTCCACAGTTTGATCAGGCCGGCGATCCGCTCCTCACGGGTAAGTTCGGTTTTGTTCTTAAACGGCGCCTGAAAGCATATGCAAAATTCCGAGCTTGGTTCGACTGCCGGTTTTTTACCTGACTTGTCCTTGAAAATCTTTTCAGCCAGAGCTGGCACGCTGTTGGGATCTATGGAATCCTGCGAAACGAGATCTGCATGGAAACCGATCTCACCGGTATGAGAAAGAAATTTGGTCACGTTTATCGACACCTTGATACGATCGGTATCGATACGGAGCGTGCTCCATGATTTGCCGGATTTCTCCCTGAGAATGGCGATGTGGGGTCGTGTCTGAAGCGCATCGAAGATATGATCAAACCGTTGAAGCAGTACATCGTTGATTAAAAGCACCGTCGGCACGGTTATGGGAGACAGTGACGAAAACGGCGTGGTCCTGTATTTCCACTGCATCTCGAGATCCGGTTGATTGATGGGATTCATTGCCAGACCACTGGTTATTTTCCAGTATTCCTCGTAACTCGTCGGCATCTCATGCTCACTCCATCCATGAAGAACCCGGCTTAGAAATGTCCCCCCGATGACGGTCTTATCAAGAAAGAAATGAAGAACCGATTCATCTAGTTTCCCACGGAGCGATGGATCGTTTATTCGAAAATCCACAATAAGCATTTCGATGTCGCCGAGCCCGGCAACCGCATCGTTGAATGCAACCATTAGGTTTGGGTCCGTTAAAACCGATGCGGCGGTCAGATCGATGTATCCCGTTGAATCCGATATTTTCCTTGCCTCGAGTGTTCCGGTTTCATCCGGCTGTTCCGGTGTTTCATCACCCGATAGCTCCGCATACGAAAACGGATCGTTCAACGGAGTAAAGATGAAATCGTTCAACACGTTAACCATCTCAGCGTCTGTTGTGACCGCTTCCGCCGCGGGGATCGCGTCCTCCAGGACCTGATACCAGTCAATGGGAGATTCACAACGTAGTATGTCTGGATGATAGATGAGGATCTCACGCCAGACCTTCGCCATTAACGCGATATTGTCGAGCCGGCGGGTATCATCGGTCATTCCCCCCGGTTCCGATCCGGAACAGAAAACAGCACCGGGCACCAGTACGCCGGACACGAGCAGACTCGTCACAAATATCGTCTTAATTGATCCCATCATTGATCCTCCTTGATTTACGCTAAATTCACGATTGATTATATATCAATAAGCACTGAAGAGTAAAACCGGGCGGCACTGATTCGAGATTGCGATGGGGTCGGAGTTGAGGAAGTTTCATGCACTTGCATTTGAGTAACACACGGAAAATTGAGAATGCTTGATTACAGGAGGTTCTGCAAGTATAAATGTAACATGGAGCGAGTAGCCAGACTTCTCAATGACATGATCGATTCAGGAATCATCACAAATTATAAGGAATGGCAGGCATTCAAGAGGCGTTTTGATGAAATCTGATATTCTAGAAATGCTGATAAAACAGGCGAACTGGCAGCGATCCCGTGCCGGCAAATCATGGATTGAAAAATTGCGTGAATCTGCAAGGATGCGTGAATCGATACATTTGTTACGAAAGCAATCAGATATAAAGCGGAATGAAACAAAAAGGCAGAACCCCTGATCTCATAAATTCTGCCTATTGGTGTATCAAGCTCCCCGGGACGAATCCTTTGACTTCTCTCAGGACAGGCTTTTCTTGAACTTCCAAACTTCGATGATTTTAAGAGATGGTTACGGGAGGAAGCAGATGAGGAACTGCATAAGTTGGAAATACTGATGATAGGTTAATCGGTGAATTCATGAGTAGGCTTTCAGATCAGGATATCAAAGGATATTCTTGATTTTGAGAAGTAGTGTGTATACACTATACACATAGGAGGCGATTCCAATGCGAACGAATGTGGTCCTTGATGAAAAGCTGGTAAAAAAAGCCCAGGATCTTGGCGGATACAAAACCAAAAAAGCTGCCATCGAAGCAGGATTGCGTCTGCTGGTTCAAATGAACAGTCAAAAGAAGCTTCGTTCCCTGCGCGGAAAGGTCACCTGGGAGGGTGATCTGGATGAAATGCGGAGGATGAGGTGATCCTGATCGATACTTCGGCGTGGATTGATTATTTTAATGGAATAGAAAATCCAACGACAGCGCTGGTGGACAAAATACTGGATAAAGAACCTGTTTTGATAGGCGATTTGATATATTGCGAGCTGCTTCAGGGTTTCAA
>JAFGJC010000034.1 GCA_016929305.1 candidate division CSSED10-310 bacterium
GGGGAAGAGATCCGAGCACTTCTCCATCAGCCGCCACGGCCAGGCCGCCTTGTTGGCGGACAAGTTGCACGACGGCTTGATAAATATCCTCATCTGTGACTCCTACGGCAATAATATTATGGGAATCGTGAGCAATCGTGCTTGCAATAGCACCTTTTTTCAGTCCAAATCCTTTAATAAAACCCAATCCCGTTCGTCCCGAACCATAATGCCTTTCAATGACTGCTAGTTTAAGCAGATCGCGTTTCGTATCTGAAACCATGTAGCCATTTTCACAAATTGGTGTGTCAAAAATAGATTCTTTGGTTACGATCTGTTCAGGTATCATCTGGATCACCCGGAACTGATTGGACAATGCCTTTACCTGAAAATGCTGACGTTCTATCCATTTCACATTGATCGAACCGCGCATCATGATTTTCTGATGATCAATAGATTGATAGATAGGTATGCCGTTTTCAGCCACGCAAATTCCGTTCTTAAAAACGCGTTCAATGGTAATCTTTTCCAGATCTTTCAAGACCAGCATATCGGCGTCGTATCCGGGAGCTATCGCGCCAAGATATTTCAGGCCGAAATAACGGGCCGGATTGATAGTTGCCATACGTATGGCCGCGGAGGGTCTCATGCCGAACGCAGTTGCTTTTCGAACCATGTTATCAATATGACCTTCATCCATCAATTCTGCCGGGCTTCGATCATCAGTAACAAAAAAACACTGATTAATATTCTGTTCATTCACGAGCGGCAGCAAATCCAGTAGATTTTTCGTGGTCGAACCTTCTCGGATCATGATATAGAGTCCGAGGCGAAGTTTTTCCAAAGCTTCTTCCGGGAGAGTGCATTCGTGATCAGAACGCATGCCGGCAGCGACATAGGCGTTCAGTTCATCACCTGTTATTCCTGGCGCATGCCCGTCAATGATTCGCCCTTGCGAAATTTTAATTTTATCAAGAACTTCATCCTGACAGGCTAGTACACCGGGATAATTCATCATTTCACCGAGTCCCAACACCCATTTATCCTGCATCAGCGGAAAGAGGTCCAATGCTTTTAACTCAGCTCCTGCAGTTTCAAGCGGGGTAGCCGGTACACAGGAAGGTAACATCATGAAAACATTCAATGGATTGTACTTACTTGTTTTCAGCATATAGGTTATGCCTGTCGTTCCCATAACATTTGCGATTTCGTGAGGATCAATAATGATTGTTGTTGTTCCGTGTGGAACTACAACTTTTGCAAATTCAGGGATAGGCACCATCGAGCTTTCGACATGCAAATGACCATCGATAAAACCAGGGCAGACAAATTTCCCCGTCAGATCGATGACAGCTTCTCCTTTATAATTTGATCCCAGAGCGGCAATCGTGCCGTCTTTTATCGCGATATCCGCGGGATAAACTTCTTCGGTAAAAACGTTAACAATCTTAGCGTTCTTCAATACAAGATCCGCCGGTTCCTTCTTCTGGGCAACTAATATTAAATTCTCAATGTTTGTTTTGTCTGATTCAAACATAACTACGGAACCTTTTCTTCGAAGACAGCAATATAAGGCAGATTGCGATAATACTGATCATAATCCAGACCATATCCGATGACGAATTGATTGGGTATCTCAAAACCTCGGTAATCGACAAGGTCCATTGATTGGTGAGCTTCGGTTTTATCGAGCAGTGCGCAAACTTTTAATGACGCAGGTGATCGTGCTGCCAGCAGTCGCATGATGTATCTGAGCGTCAATCCGCTATCAACAATATCCTCCACAATGAGGACATGCCGATTGAAGAGTGGCGCGTCGAGATCTTTGAGGATCCTGACGACACCGGATGTTGTCGTGCTGGCGCCATAACTGGAGACTGCCATGAAATCTAGGGTATGTGGAATCGTAATTTCGCGAATGATATCCGCCATAAAAACAAAAGCACCTTTTAGAACTCCTACCAATAGCGGATTCTTATCTTTATAATCTTCAGATATTTGTTTTGCCAGTTCCTTGACACGATTTTGAAGAGTTTTTTCTTCTATCAAAACTCGCCGTTTCATAACCATAATCTCCCACACCGCAGCGTTTTAATATTACCGGGGATATAATTGCATAGAACACGTAACCATCGAGCAGGGGTCGCATCAGTTAAAATACATAATACGTACCATAATTCCAAGGCGACGTTGATCGTCGTTTTTACCTATTTCCGCTGGAACATACGTTTTATCCGTTTCAATGGTGAGTTCTATCATATCCTGATCATTGAACATCGATTGGGATATCGATTCCAGGATGTCGAAGTTGCCTTTATAGTTTTCATATGTTCGAAATGGCTCACCGTTTATTAAAATGGTGATATTGCTTGGTTGACCCAAGTCCTCTGTGGGTATCCATCCCCGCAGAAACAATTCGGCATTTCGATGCGGATTTTTCAGGCGGCAGACCGCTTTCCCGGCCATCCAACGCCATTTCGATTTATCCGCGGTATTAAACTCCGCATTATGCCATCCCTCACCAAATTCGATCTTTGCTTCCGGAAGATCTTCAGGGTTTCTGGGGGGATATACGGTAATTTCACCGACCTTGTATTTATCCCTTACTGCTGGTGTAGCTTCCAGAAAGAACCGGGTATCATCATCGGGCTGGTACACACCTATCAGAATGTCGAGTTTTGTGATTCTGGGGATGAGTGGTATATAGACAATTCTTTTATAATCATATGTCTGATCAGGTTTCCAGTCTTTGATTCCCTGCAGCAGTAATGAATGATCATCTTGAATGAGTATATTACCTTTATCATCAGTGAAATGTACTTTGGCCATTAACGAGCCATCGGGTGGCAGAAAAGTTGTGCCTGTTTTCCAGCGATATGTTGCATGAAGCAGACTATTGCCGTACACCCGGCTTGTTTCAATGCTAATATCCGGGGATATCGCCAGATTAACCTGTGGTTGCAAAGGTTGTTTTTCAGTTGAATCACCACAGGCAAGGACAATTGAAATGAGACATAAAAGTCCGATATAGCAGCTGATTCTGTTGTTTTGCTTCATGGATTATAGAATTTTTCCAATTATAGTATTGTTGGATCTGGCAACCGCTGCATCTCCTGCAAATATACCCTCGAGGTGAAGACGCGTTTGATATTCACAAATCAGCTTGTCATCAACCATATCAATAACCCGAAGCGTACCTTTAAATTTATCTTCTTTGTATCCGATAATCTCATTGCTGATGGGGCTGA
>JAFGJC010000353.1 GCA_016929305.1 candidate division CSSED10-310 bacterium
GTCGCGCCGGCAGGATCGATGCAGCCCTGAGATATCTGGAACAGGCTCGATCCATAGCTCAAAGTGAAAAAGACAGTATTTTGGAAGCGCGGGCAAACCTGCAACTGGGTGCCGTATATGGAGTGCAGGGAAAATATGACCGGGCAAAAACGTTTCTGGAACGCGCACTGAAAGCATTTGAGAACCAAAACGATCACCAGGGACTGGTGGATGTATACACCAATCTTGGAGCTTCAGCGGCATCCGCCAAGAAAGACCAGGCGGCTCTCGCTTGCCATCTAAAAGCGCTGACAGCGGCAAGAAAATTAAAAGATGATAATAAAATCGCCAGATGTCTATTAAATACGGCATTTGCTTATGCTACTGCCGCCCAATGGAAAAAGGCTGTCAACAGCCATCGGGATTCGCTGGAGATAGCACGCAGACTTCAGGATCGAAGACTTGAGGCTTTCAACCTTTACGGCATTGCAGGCATCGTCATCGACAGAGACCAGCGGTCTACGGAAATTACCAAAGCGATCACATTTCTTGATGAGGCAATTGCCATTCTGACCGAATGTGGAGACAGGAGTATTTTATGCGATTGCCTGTTCAAACGAGCTCAAGCGAAATGCATGGCACGTCAGGATTATCGGAAAGATATAGGTAAAGCCTTTGATATTGCAAAGCAAATGGGTATATCATGGCTTGAAGAGGCCATTCTGTCCTGGAAAAATCAACATAATGAGGGTAACCCATGCCGGTTTTAGATTCACATAAGCTAATTGTAAAAATCAAAAAAACTAAATTAATGAATTTACTCGAGACAACAGAGGTTTTGCATCCACTTCGGTTCAGCCATCTGTTTGCGGATTATGAGGACGAAGAAGATATCATTATTGAAATTACTGATAAAACACGGTCATAAGGAGAAACAATCATGGAGAACAGCATATCCCGAAAAATTGGACAATTCATGGAAGCTGGGTCCTGGATCCGAAGGATGTTTGAACAGGGCGCGGAGCTTAAAGCGCGTTATGGTGCTGAAAATGTCTTCGATTTTTCCATTGGCAATCCGATGGGAGAACCCCCGGACAACTTCATCAATGCCCTTAAAACCGCCGTTTCTGATCCAACGCCAGGCCTTCACGGATACATGCCCAATGCCGGTTATCCCCATGTGCGCAAAATACTTGCAGAGCATCTTTCCGGGGATCACGGTGTTTCATTGACGGCTGATCATCTTATCATGACTGTCGGAGCGGCAGGTGCATTGAATGTGGCCTTGAAAGCGCTGGTTAACGCGGGGGAATCCGTTTTGATTTTTGCCCCCTATTTTGTGGAATACCGGTTTTATGCCGATAACGTGAACGCTAATGCGATAATTGTGGAAACCGATCAGACATTCAATCTCGATATCGATGCCATCGAAAACGTGCTTGAACCAGGTGTTAAAGCTCTGATCATCAATACGCCGAACAATCCAACGGGTCGTGTGTATTCCGAAAGCACTCTGACCCGGCTGGCGGAGTTGCTGGATGCGAAAAGCGAAGCATTCGGACATCCCATTTACCTGCTTTCCGATGAACCTTATAAACGTATCGTATACGACGGCATCCATGTGCCGAGTTTGCTGCAGATATATAAACGGGCGTTGATTTGCACGTCATATTCCAAGGAGCTTTCCATACCTGGAGAGCGGCTTGGTTATATCGCTGTCAACCCGGATTGTCCCGGAGCGAAAACAATGATCAATGCTCTGACCTTTTGCAACCGGATTCTGGGATTTGTGAATGCTCCGGCATTGATGCAGAGGGCTCTCGGACTGGCCATTGACGCTCACGTTGATATCGCTCAGTACCAAAATAACCGGGATATCTTTCTGAAACATTTGCGCCGGATGGGTTACGAGGTATCTACGCCGGAGGGTGCATTCTATCTTTTCGTTAGGAGTCCCATTGAGGATGATGTTGCGTTTGTCGCTCATCTGGCCAAAGAAAAGATTCTGGCGGTTCCCGGACAGGGTTTCGGCAGGAGTGGGTTTTTCCGTTTGTCCTACTGTGTCACTTCCGAAACAATAGAAAACGCCATGCCTGGATTTGAAAGGGTTATTCGATCAATATTGAGTTGACCGCTTAACCTCGCGAAAGTTCCAACAGCCTTTTTGCCTCATCGGGTGATATTCGCCCCTGTTTCACCATGCGATTGATCACGGATTCCGGTGATTCCTTCGAAGCCGCCTCCGGATCCGGCACTTCAGGCGGCGAGGGTGGTCTGGGCGGTGCCGCTGGTTTTGCAAGATGCTCTGACGGTTCAGTTTCCGACAGTGCAATGCTGATAGGACCGGCATACGTTTTGAGTTGAACCGGAAATTCTCCACTGCCCAAACTCCCGATGAACTTGCTTCGGCTGCGCAGATCCGATGTTATGTTTGAGGAAACTTTCACCGGTCCGGATGCTGAATCAGCATGTATTTGAGCGGAAGCGTCCGGCGGAAGAACAACCCTGATCGGACCGTTCATTGTTTTCAGTTTCATACTACCCTGAAGCCGGTTGACCGAAAGTTTTATCGGGCCATTCATCGTCTTGGCAGTGAAAACACCGGAGATGTCACCTTCAAAGCTGATGGAGCCGTTCATCGACGTCAATTTGGCTTCTCCGGTTGACCCTTCAAGCCGTATCGGTCCATTGACATTCTTGAGTTGGAGATTTTGCAAGACGTTTTCACAGTATAACGGCCCTAAAAGATTTTTGGCTTGCAACTCTATCCCGGCGGGAACATATATCTCGATATCAGTCGTGGTCATCTGACCGGTTTCCCTGACTCGCGATGCCAAAGAAAGCTTGATCTCCTTAATGTGTTCCTTAAGAGCATGTTTCATTTCCTTGAACTGTTTTTTGGATTCTTCGACCTGCTTGAGCAGTTCCTCTTTGTTGATGTTCATATGAATCCTGGCTTCAGATTTTTTTCCGTCGACATCATCGTCCATGTCGTCATCATCATCAAGATCTAAGTGCGCTTCAACGACCGGATCATGATGTGTAATATTGGAAACAAGATCCTGAATGTTGCCGGAAAGATCCGATACCCAGTCCATGGAAAAATCTGCATCTTCAACGGAAAACACATGACCGCCCCCCGAGCGGATCAGAAGAGTATCCCCCTCGGTTGTTATCTGTGGTTTTGCCGCTTCCGGCACGGTTTCACCCGGCACGTCAATGTCAGCTTTGATAAGCACGGACGGTTTATCCCAGCCCTTAATAATAAGTTTTCCACGAAGATTTTTAACTCTGAGTATCTTAATCTGCGAATCAGTTATTTCTTTTTCGAAACTGAATTGAGCCATGATCATTCCTCCTCTTTCCATTCGCCTTCAAGCTTTGCCATGGCAGTATCGTAATCGATGGCACCTTTTTCGAGTTGATCCAGAATGGTGAGTTTTTCGGATTTGGATAAACCGCCGGCTTCCACCTTGAATCCCAAAGCTTCGCTGATGCGTTGAAGCTCTTTTCTGACGGTAGGATAGGAAATGCCGAGTTCGCGTTCGACAAGCTTGATATTGCCGCGATGGATGATGAAAACAGTGATGAAATTTTGCATGTCGGGATCGAGATGGCAGAATTTGCACGAGGCGAAGTTACCAGAAACACTAGTGTGGCATTGGGGACATTGGTATTGAGTAATTTCCATCTCGCTGCCGCAGGCT
Organism: candidate division CSSED10-310 bacterium; assembly: GCA_016929305.1. Taxonomy (GTDB): domain Bacteria; phylum CSSED10-310; class CSSED10-310; order CSSED10-310; family JAFGJC01; genus JAFGJC01. The sequence continues at coordinate 3,687 of JAFGJC010000353.1, forward strand.
GGACAGCCGCTTTTGAGTTGATATCTCATAAAGACCTCCTGTTTTAAAAAGTTTAAAATCAACCCTCTATTAAATAAATCTAAAAGCTTTTATTCAATTTGTCAACACTTTAATTAATTTTATTAATATTTACCTTTATCAACAGGCTTTCAGGAAACCTGTTTGCGCTGTTTTTGCTGCGGGAGTATAATGAGGCGCTTTTTGAGACCTGAAAGGGGGATGTGCCCTTGGAAAAACAACACAGATATGCGGAATGGTGGAAGGCCACGCGGCCGTTTGCGTTTCCCGCTTCCACGGTTCCGGTTCTGGTGGGAACAGCAACCGCTTGGGTTAACGGTGGAGTTACCATCAGTTTTTTCCGGGTCGCTCTCGCGCTGATCGGCGTGATGTGTCTTCATTCCGGCGCCAATATATTCAACGATTATTTCGATTATAAGCGTGGCGTGGACAGACCCGGAACCTTGGGTTCCTCCGGTCTGCTGGTCAATAAAACACTATCGCCTCGTGAATTGTTTTATATGGGGATTGTTTATACTTCTGCGGGAGTGGTAATTGGGGTGGTCCTTACCGTGCTTGCCGGTCCATTAGTTCTATGGCTCGGTATCGCCGGTGTTGCCGGCGGCTACTGCTATACCGGCGGTCCGGCCTTGAAATACAGAATGCTCGGCGATCTTTCGGTTTTTGTTTTCTTTGGCCTGCTGGTGACGCTGGGTGCCTATTATATTCAAACCGGTACATTCAGTTGGATTCCGGTCCTGTATGCAATTCCACTCGGATTTTTGATTGACGGGATTCTGCACGGCAACAACATGAGGGATATCGCGGACGACGCAGTGGTTAATGTGACAACCTTTGCAGGAAGACTGGGAATAAAGGGATCTCAGATCTTCTATCTGGTATTGGTTACGGGAGCGTTCGTGTCCATACCGGTACTGGTGTTTGCGGACCACCTGCCATGGCCGGTGTTTGCGGTTGTTCTAAGTCTGCCGCTTGCCGTCAGAAACATTAGAATGGTATTGAATCACAGTCACGTGCCCCGGGAGCAGTTTGCATTTATTGATGCGATGGGCGCTCAATTGCAGTTGGTTTTCGGAGTGCTCATGACATTGGGAATCGTTGCAGAAAGATGGGTAAACTGAAGTCAAGACAGTCAGGGAGGCGCCATTGAACCGAATTTCAAAAGTAAGGCGGTTGGGCAGTATTTTTTCCAGTTATAAATCCGGTGGCATCTTTCTCCCTTATCCGCCGTTAAGACTCTGGATCGAATCTACCAATCAATGCAATTTACGTTGCCGTGTCTGTCCCAATGCAACGGATTTTGATTCTCCCCGGGGAAATATGGACATGACGCTTTACCGCGATATCATTCGGCAGCTTGAACATCGCGCCAATGACCTGAATCTTTCTCATCGCGGCGAGCCTTTGTTTCATCCGCAATTGGAGGAAATGATCATTCTGGCGCGTCATGCAGGTATGGGAAGCCGCATTCATACGAACGCCACAAAACTGGATGAAAACCGGATGCGTTCGCTCCTGGATGCCGGCCCGGATCTGTTATCTTTCAGTTTTGACGGGTTTGACAAGGAAACATATGAATCTGTCAGGATCGGAGGCGTGTTTGAGGAAACTCTGGCCAACATCGAAAGGCTGTTGGCGGAAAAAAAACAGCGGGGTAACGTCAGACCCTATACCATTATACAAATCATTCAACCGGAAGATGCAGATGAGGATTACCTGGAAAAATTGCGTGCATTCGGGCGGCGGTTTGAATCGGCGGGACTGGATAAATTTTACATTAAGAAACCACATAACTGGGCTGGAAACGCTCCCGGAGATATTCCCGCAGGAACAGGTTTCATTCCCTGCACGTTTCTTTATTATTCCCTGACCGTATTATGGGACGGGACCGTATGTCCCTGCCCCCAGGACTGGTATGCAACAATGCCACTGGGAAATCTGCGTCATCAATCCATCAAGGAAATCTGGAATGGTCAGCCCCTTTGGGATCTGCGCAAACGTATGCAGCGCCGCGACTTGGACGGTCTGATTTGCGCGTCTTGCGATCGAGTATTTCGGCCTGCAGTGATGGGTATTCCCACCGAAAATATCAAAGCATTTTTCGGCGAAACACTCGCAGGATATAATCTCGTTCGAAAACTTATTCGCAAATGACCTCACCGCAATCTCCTCAGTTTCCACCCTGTTCAACCGTTTCCGTCGTGATCCCGGTGAAAAATGGAAGCGACACGCTGAGGCGATGCCTTTCATCCCTGATGAACAGCAATACCACTTTGAAGGAAATTATTGTCGTCGATGACGCGTCGCACGATGCGACCGCAGATATCACCCGGCAGTTTGACGTCAGACTCATATCTTTGGATCATTCGGTTGGCGCAGCAACAGCCCGGAATATTGGTGCAAAACATGCCACCGGAAACTGTCTGTTTTTCACGGACTGTGATATCGAGATTCCTCCCGGAGGTATCGATGCAATGGTTGAATTCATGAAAAAGAAAAAGAGTCTGGCGGCGATCGGTATTCTGAGAAAGGACACGGAAATCACAACGCCCGCCAGCCGTTACGAAAATTATTACATGCACCGGCATTATGCTGTTCACGATGACGAAATCGAAATTCTGTATACGTCAGCAGCGTGCATCAGCAGAGAATTATTCATGTCTCTGGGGGGATTTGACGAAGCCTACAAGGGGGCGACGATTGAGGATATGGAGTTTGGACAACGTCTGGTTAGATCCGGATACCGAATATCCATCAATAAATCCCTCCTGGTTCATCATTTAAAACGATTTACGCTTTGTTCGCTGCTGCGGGCGAATTTTCATAAAGCTCAGGGAACATTGAAAATACGCCTTAGAAATGCCGAATCGGGAACAGTGACATCCAAACTTGTGGCGCCACCGCTATCCTTTATCGCTGGTATACCGATAACCGTTCTTCTCTGGATGCTGACCGGCGCGGGTCTTGTTCTTATGTTTCCGCCGGCATTTTTTGCCGCCAGTCTGCTCCTGATCATCATCTGCCTGCTGAATATGTCGTGGTTGACGTTTTTAATGAAATCCGCAGGATTAGGATTTATGCTGGCAGGAATCGGGATTATGCTGTTGAATTATTCCGCATATGCCGCAGGCATTACCTGGGGTTTTCTGTCATTCGCCTCCGGACGGCGGTATGCATGATGAGTTCCTATCTGAAATCGATAGAATATGCTTCCTATCTGCTGTGGAAAAAACATAGACCGCCCTTCTATCTTATCCATTTCGTAACGGAACAATGCCCTGCCAATTGCAGACACTGTTTTGTTAACGCCGGGCCGGATGACGGGAAATCGCTTCGACTGGATGAAATCGAAATGTTTGCCCGAAAGATCAAACGAATGTTGTTTGTGTTTTTAACGGGAGGTGAACCGTTTATCAGGGATGATCTAGCGGGTATCGCCAGGGCATATTCACATTATGCCGGCGTTCAAAAGATTCAATGCCCTTCAAACGGCTATTACCCGGAAAAAATGGTGGATATTGTCAGAGACATCTGTTCCAGTTGCCCGGATACACATTTTTCCGTGACACTTTCCATTGACGCTGTTGGAGTAAAGCATGATGAAAGCCGGCGATGCCCGGGATTGTTTGAGCGTGTGATCAGAGCATTTCACCTGCTTCAGGAAGAAGAAAAAAAGTTCAGTAACTTTAACTTAAACGTTACAACAACCGTTTCATCATTCAACCAGGATGAACTGGAAAGATTGCATGATTTTGTGATTAACGAGTTAAAATGCGGCAATTATTTCAACACACTTGTTCGAGGAAAGCCTCGAGAACCGGCGGCGGCGAACGTGGATATCTCAAAGTTCGAGGCATTTAATGATGTGCTTGAGGTGTCGCTGAGATCAGCAAAAATGAGAGGATATCGCCGTTTCCCCTTTGCGGATTTCATCAATGCAAAAAATATTATCAGCCGAAGGTTGATAACCCGAACCGCAAAAGAAAACACCTATCAGATACCCTGCTACGCGGGACAAATTGCCGGCGTGCTCTACTCCAAAGGAGATGTATACCCCTGCGAGCTGTTACCGGAAAAACTGGGAAATATCAGAGATGTGGATTACGATCTGTCGCGGATCTGGGAATCGGATCGAGCTGCGAATATCAGGAAGAAAATATTCGAAGAGAAGTGTTTTTGCACACACGAATGCTTCACGACATTGAATATTTTATTCAATCCCCGGTTTCTTTCGAAACTGGTACGTGAAGTCTTACGGTTAAAGATCAATCGGATTCTGCGTAATTAATTTTCCAGGGCTTTCGCCAGCACGTCGCCAAATCCCTCGATACCTTTTTGTTTCAAGTGTTGAATCAGAGCATCGATCTTGCCCTGATCACCGGGTAAATACTGCCGGGCTGCTTCCCTGGCGCGTTCGGACAGCGTCTTGTCAAACGTTTCAGGAAGCGCAAATTCGGCGTATTGCTCAAGTTTTGCTTTGGAAACCAGTAAAAAATTGAAATTGGCGTCCACGCACAAAAAATCCGATCCTTTCTCCACTAGCGGTATTACACTGAATCGCGACACAAGATCCTTAACTTTTGTTTTTACCTTAAATTGGTCCTTTGCCATCGTGCTCTCCTTCCCGATATCCGGCAGTGAACTTCCAGAGCCGGTTCTCTAAAAAAGCGGACCAAGTGTAAAAGGTTCCAAAGCGAAGGTCAAATGGTTTATGATCTTTGCGGGAGGATTGCGAGTATGTCTGAACAGATGTCTTCAGGAAGCGCAGGCATAGAAAATGCGAAATATCATGTGGATCTGCTGTTGATCGCGGCGTTGCGGCAGGAGTTGGGATGTCTGCTGACCGGTTCCGTCCTTCCATCGCCACCCGTTGGCTTGTACCGGATTGCAGGAACACCCGAGAATTATTTTGCAGCCATTTGTGGAGTGGGAAAGAAAAAGGTCAGGCAACATCTGAGACAGCTTCTCAGACACATATCTCCACGCCGGGTTATCATAGCGGGATGGGCAGGCTTGCTACAGGATACGGCGTCCTGCGGAGATATTGTTCTGGTGAACAGGTGTTGTCACTGGAAGGATACCGAGGACCGATCTCTGGTACCCGATAAAACACTCACTGCATCTATCGAAGCAACGCTGACTGCGGAAGGCGTATCATTCCAAAGCGGCGCTATGGTAACTGCCGATCGGATGGTTGATCAATCCTTGATGCGAAAGCATCTGGCGGAGAAGTATCTGTCGTTGTGTGTCGATATGGAAACGTTTTATCTGGCGTCGATCTTGAGTGAACAGCGGATACCTTTTGCGGTGGTGCGAGTGGTTTCCGACACCGCAGATGAGCGAATAGGTCTGGACATTGAGCGGTTGCCGCGATCCACGATAAAACGTTGGTGCTATTTACTGATTCGGCCGCGCAAAGCACGAGCTTTTATCGCATTGGTGACGCAACTGAAGGCCGCTACCAGAAATCTGGAAAATGCTTTGAATCGGATCCTGGTCTAGGATGTCCGCTTTGTTTTTCGATAGACGGTCAGTTTCTGGCCGGTATTCAAAATGTCATTTTCGTCCATGCCGTTGACGAACAGGATATCCTCGATATCCACATTGTAATCTTTAGCAATCTTTATCAGTGTTTCGCCGGAAGTCACTTCATGCTGGATGATTTCCATGGAGTGTCCCGGGCAGATCAGGAGCCGCTGTCCGGGGAAAATGGTTCCCCGGGTCAAACCATTCAAGGCCATGATTTCGCGTGCACTTGTACCGAAGATATAACCTATTCCAGCAAGATAATTGCCTTTCCGGACGATATACACCAGCGTCTCGTCACATTTTGTTTTTTGAGCAATTGACGTGGATGTTGTCGTCTGGGTGCCCGGCGGTGTCAAATATATTTTTTGTCCCGGTTTAATTTTGTAGGGATAGGCGATGTTGTTCCAGGCGGCAAGTTTTTTGTAGGGAATTTTATACCGTCTGCCGATTTGATAAAGATTATCGCCGCTTCGAACGATGTAATAGTCACCGGTTGATTCCGGCGGTGGTGAAGCCATTTTGGCAAGAGCAGCCTGTACTTTCTTGCCGGATCCTTTTGGCAGCCAGAGGTGCATGTTGTTTACCGGTGTCCATGTGGCTCCACTGGGCAGATCCGGATTCAGCTCCTGTAAAGATCCCACGGAAATCCCGGCAACTTCAGCCACAGAATGAAGCTTAACCTGATGAGGACATATCACCAGATCCTGGCGTTCCATTATGCTTGACCGCGATGGAAAATCAAATCCGAACCGGGATGGGTTTTCACATATAATTGCCGTGGCAATGATTCTTGGAATATACTCCTGAGTTTCCTGTCGAAGGCAATGCCTGATTTTCCAGAAGGAGCGATCTTCAAAAGGATCATCGATAGCCCTAAGACAACGTTGAACTTTGCCTTCGCCGGCGTTATAGGAAGCCATGGCTAAAAGAAATGATTTGGAACCGAAGATGGAGATCAAATCCAGCAAGTATTCCCTGGCAGCAATGGTGGATTTTACCGGATCAAGCCGTTCATCCGTTCGGTAACCGACCTTAAGCCCGTATGTCTGACCGGTACTGCGGATAAACTGCCAGATTCCCCTGGCTTGCGCACGGCTTGTCGCTCGGTAAAGATATCCGCTTTCGACAAACGCGAGAAAAGCTAACTCCGACGGCAACCGCTTCTCTGCAAAAATACCCTCAACCGTATCCAGATATTTGAGCATTCTGTAATAACTGCGTTCAAACCAGTCCCGTCGCTGAGTCTGAAAATACTGAATGAAATACTCGACTTCCTGAGAAAACGTTTCGAGTTCAGAATCCTTTGAGGATTCCTCTCCCAAATTCTCCAGAATCCGTATGATTTCCTGTTTGATGAACGTTCTGTCGGGTTGCGAAAGCGTAATATCGTCCAGTTGATCCGGAGAGGGGAGATCCACACCCTCCAGCAGATCGGAAGCGACCGTATCGCCCAGTTCCTTGTAGACTTTTGTGAGATCTATGGCGCGGCATTCCGAAGGAAGATATGGCTGGTAAAATCCGACAGACTGCATGTCCTGAGGGAGATCAGCCAGTTGCAAGTTCATAAGCGCTGCCTCAAAATTTGTCAACGCTGATTTGGTATCCCCGTCGAGATACTGCCTCGCTCCCGTGCAAACCAGCAATCTCCCCTCCTCAAGCAATTCATTAACCGAAAGCGACGATGATATCGCATCGGTTTCCGTTTCACTCATTTGGGTTATCCCGCTGCCCGTCAAAGGTTCTTCGCCGGGCATCTCGGATGCTGCCGCTTCCTCATCCGGCACGGGACTTCGATAAGGCTTCAACGATGTACATCCGGATAATGCCAGCAGAAATATTAAAAAATAACAAAGTGGTTTCAAGTTAACGACCATCATCAACATCCTTTCCTTGAGGTCTTTTGAAGTGATTCCGGGAACCAGTTTCCTGTTCTGAAAAGCAATGTTAGCATTTTTTACCGCTTGATTGTATAGTTGATTTTATCGTGAACACGCTGACCGGTACATTACAGGATCAACGCGACAAACCCTGCCGGCAGTTTTTGGGGAGATGTTGTGAAAAGTTATATAAAAAAAGATCAAGATAATCCTGACGTGTTGAATCGAGATAAAACATTACTGGCATGGTCGTGTTCCATGGCCAGTCAGATTGCTCATGAGTTTAACAATCTGCTGAGTCCGCTTGCGGGAATACCCGACCTGTTAATGTCAAAAGCTTCCCTGCCTCCCGACGTCATCACATTGCTGGGGCATATAAAAAATGCGGCAGAACAAATCATTGATATCAACAGATCATTGATGATGATAGCTAAGCGAAGGATGAATTCCTGTCACAGTGTTTCATACAACACAATTGTTGAAACTGTTCGGGACACCATGGACATCCCTAACCATTGCAGGGTGTTTGTTGAAGAGCCTTCACCGGATCTTTTCGTAAGGGCTGATGAGATTCAGTGCCTGCATGCTGTCACGGTTTTATTGCGGGTTTCGGCAAGACTGGCAGATACCGGTTCAAATCTTCATGTGACATTCGACACATCAAAAGCTCTTCCGGACAATCAGATTTCGCAGGGAATTTGCATGGTAATAACATGGGAGGGCAAACCGCTGGATGAGATGTTGCAATCCATAATTCATCAACCGTTCGATTTTCAAAAAATTCAACACGAAAAACGGGATGTTGCGATTCTGCTGAAGGTTACATCCGTTATCATTCGCGATCAGATGGGGCGGCTGGAATATTTTGAAGACGGCGACAACAGGAACCGGTTTGTTATTTGCCTTCCTTCGGACAGATTGTCCTGATGCCACTCAAGATCAACACGCGGCACATTGACGGGTTGCCGTATACGGGTTTTGCTCAGTTGGAGCAATAAAAGCGACCGTCCGGACTTTGCGGGCAACCCGCATCAGCAATCCGGGTCGCGTTTCCATCATGGGGGATGTCGAGTTTTTTCTGTCCGCCAGGTTTCCCGGCAGGGATTCGTCCCAGTCATTTGACAACGTGTGTAATGTGTTCCAGAGATGTGGTTCATATGGATGATTCATGGCGTAACCTCCTTTAACCTTCACCCGGTTAAAGAAGCAATCAGTATGCCAAACATATTGGCGTTGCGAAAAAACTCCATAACTCTTTGAATAATATATAAAAATAAAAAATTAATA
>JAFGJC010000354.1 GCA_016929305.1 candidate division CSSED10-310 bacterium
CATATGATTGTCATGGCAACGCGTCTTCGATTCATTTCATCTTGACATCCAATCTCAGATATCTGTTAATCTGGAAACAGCATCTTGTCGGATTTAATTAGGAGGAAATGATAGTGGCAAAGGAAAAGAGAGTTGGTATATGGATCAGGGTGTCCACTGAAGATCAGGCACAGGGCGAGAGTCCTGAGCATCACGAAAAGCAAGCTATATATTACGCTAAGGGTAGAGGCTGGGAAGTCGTAAAAATCTACAGGCTGAATGCCATAAGCGGCAAGTCGGTGATCAACCTCGCTGAAACGAAAGAAATGCTGCAAGATGTTGCGGAAGGTAAGATAACCGGCTTGATCTTTTCGAAATTGGCTCGCCTTGCCCGTAATACCAGGGAATTGTTGGAATTTTCAGATTATTTTCAGGAACATAGTGCGGATCTTATCTCTTTGCATGAAGCAATTGACACCTCGACGCCGGCAGGAAGGCTCTTCTATACGATGGTTGCGGCTATGGCGCAGTGGGAGAGAGAAGAAATTGCTGCCAGAGTATCGGCATCAGTCCCGATTAGAGCGAAACTCGGTAAGCCGCTCGGTGGACAATCGCCGTTCGGATATATGTGGGAAGAAAAGGAACTCAAGCCTGATCCAAATGAAGCGCCAGTCAGAAAGCTCATTTATGAAATGTTCCTGGATTGCAGAAGGAAGAAAACACTTGCTCGGATACTCAATGAGAAGGGATATAGAACTCGAAAGGGCGCTAAATTTACTGATACCACAATTGACAGGCTCATAAGGGATCCCACGGCTAAAGGAATTCGCAGAGCAAACTACACAAAAAGCACCGGTCAAGGAAAGAAATGGGAGCTGAAACCGGAAGACGATTGGGTTCTGACAGAGGTGGAACCAATAGTCTCCGAAGAACTCTGGGAAAAGTGCAACAAAATACTTGATGACCAGAAGGCAACACGCAAAAAACCGGCCAAAAGACCGGCTTATCTTTTCTCAAGCTTTGTTGTTTGCCACTGTGGTGGAAAGATGTATGTGCCGTCGAACTCCCCCAAATACACGTGTAGAAAATGTAGAAACAAGATCAGAACGGATGATCTTGAAGAAATATTCCACTCTCAGCTCAAAAACTTCTTCCTTTCCCCAAAGGACATCGAAGCCTATCTCTCGCAGGCAGACAAAGTGATCAAAGAGAAGGAGGAACTGGTACAGACAATCCTCAAGGAGAGGAAAGAACTCAAGGCGAGAATGGACAAGCTATACAGTTTATATCTCGATGACGGTATATCAAAAGCAGGATTTGCTGAAAGATACCGGCCCATGGAAGAGAGGATGCACCAGATAGATGACCAGGCACCCGAGCTACAGGGGGAGATCGATTTCCTGAAGATCCAGTACCTCTCCAGCGACGAGATAATCTATGAGGCCAGAGACCTGTATTCCAGATGGAATGACCTGACTGAAGAAGAGAAGAAAAAAATAATCGATACGATCACCGACAACATCGTTATCGGCAAAGGTGTTGTTGACATCAACCTATGTTATTTGCCAACTATTGTTGGAATTAATGGCAAATTGGCAACACAGCGTCAGGGATTCATTGCTGCGATAAGCATGAATTGAGCAGGGAAAGTGAGGGCGGATTGGGCTCTGGAAATCGTTACAAATCCATCTTCGAGCGGTTGGCGTAAAACCTCGAGCACATGACGTTTAAATTCAGAGAGTTCATCCAGGAAGAGAACGCCAAAATGGGCTAAACTGACTTCTCCGGGATGGGGAAACCTTCCACCGCCTATCAATCCAGCGTCTGAGATGGAATGATGAGGAGCTCGAAATGGTCGGCATGTCACGAGCCCCTGTTTTGATTTCAAAAGTCCGGTTATGGATTGAATTTTGGTGATTTCCAGGGCTTCTTTCAGGGTCAGGTTTGGCAGAATCGTCGGCAATCGACGTGCCAACATTGTTTTTCCTGATCCCGGGGGACCGATCATTAAAACATTGTGCCCTCCGGATGCTGCGACTTCCAAAGCTCGTTTTGCGTGTTCCTGGCCCTTAATATCCTTGAAATCCGCGTTCGCAACTGCATCCGCATACTGATATTCCAGCGAATTTGATTCGGATGGTTTCAAAGTGCTTTCCCCGTTCAGCAGTTCGACGGTTTCCAAAAGAGATGATACACCATACACTTTCAAGTCTGTGATAATTGATGCTTCCGATGCGTTTTCACGAGGTACAATTATTCGTTTCCATCCGTAATCAAATGAGCTTGCCGCCATCGGCAGAACTCCTCGCACAGGTCTGAGTCGTCCATCCAATGATAACTCGCCAACCAATATCGTATCAGCTTCTATTTTCTGGTTTATCACACCCATGGCTTTTAGAATTCCAACCGCAATTGGCAAATCAAATGAGGAGCCTTCCTTCCGGATATTTGCTGGTGCCAGATTTATTGTTATTCTCTGAAGCGGGAAAGGGTATCCGCTTGTCGAGAGTGCAGCGAAAATCCTATCCTTACTTTCTTTTACAGCAGTGTCCGGCAAACCAACCGTTGAAATACCGGGAAGCTGACCATCACGCATATAAATTTCAACATCGACAGGAACCGCTTGCACTCCTGTCAGTGCACAGGTTTGTATTTTTGACAGCATAACGATTCCTCCCATAAGTTATTATGAACACGAGTAATATATGCTGCTTCCGTGCCAGATATTAATGCTGTTAAATCTTTGAAAATAAAAGCAATTAGAGGTGAGATCTTCCCACAGTGTTCTGATAACTAACGCAATGTACGCCAACTGAACACTCACCGATTCGCCGAAACCGGTGATTACTTTGCACCTGTTCTCAGCATTTCACTTCGTACCGTATTTCCAGCTTTTTCATGTAATACAATAAGCCACTCTCTCAACGAATCGACATCGGATTCGTTGCCGAAGTATTTTTCAAAAAGCTGGATACAACCTGGATAAATCCCTGTTTTTTGGGTGCATTCGTAAAGCATTTTCATTTCATGCAGATTCAGTTCTCTTTGTGTGCTCAAAAACATCAATTGCGCTTGAAGTTGTTGATACAATTTATTTGAAAATAGAACCAATTCTGGCAGGGAATCCGGTGAGGTCACATCCATACTGTGGTCGGGATACGTCACCGTGAGTTGATAAAGCTTCTCAAGTTCCCAGCTAAGATGAGAATTGACAGTCCGGCATCGGTTCAGTAAGGATTCCGCCTTAGTTAGATTTCCGAGGGACATCGAAAGTCTGGCAGCGGTTTGAAGATAGCTGCAGTTGTTGGGGTCTAACCGGCATGCCTTCTCGGACAGAGCGAGAGCTTTCTGATAGGATTTTCCCGAAATGAAGAGATGAAACGCGAGATTATTCAGGCTATCTGGAGGGGCGAGACCTGTTTTAAGCAAAGAGTTTTCGATGTGAATGGCATTCTCTACTTTTCCTCGGCGAGACAGCAGCACAGCGACATACTGGCGTACTTCAGGAAGATTGGAAGCATGCTGTAACGCCTCAAAATAATAATGTATACCCTGATTCCATGAACCCCGTTCACATTCAAATTCAGCCCGGTTAATACAAAATTCAGCGACGAGTTCGTGGCATGACGGATCGGCATATTCACGATTCAGATAATTGGATCTGAAAATGGTAAAGAGGTCTGCCGGCGGAGGTTGAAGAAGGTGCTGATGCTTTAAATAGATAATACCGTGCGGATAAATCGTGCTGTCCCCTGCTGTTCCCCGGTATGTTCCCGCATGAATAGTTGATTCTGATGCGAATGCAAATGGAAGCGAGTAGCTGATGTTTTGATTGAGGTCATGCAGGTGAATATCCTCTCTCTGTTTTTCAATGCAGACAAGGTAACTCAAGATATTCATCGGATTATCGCCCTGGTAATGAAGATAGGTATATGGTGGTGCAGATACCAGAAGACATTTTCCATAGTCCCGGGCAATAAAAAGATCGGACCGATCCGCCAACGGATAATTTACGGTTATTCCGAATATGACGATCAATGATAAGATGATAACAGGTATTGATTTTCTCCAGTACTGCAGTTGGTTTATTACGTAATGATAACCAGCTCCTGAAAAAAGTGCCAAAAACCATATGGAAGGCAGGAAATAAACTTCAAAATCGTGAATCTGATAGGTAAGAGCAAAAAAAGTTGACAACAAAACTGAAATCAAAGCGCCATAAAAAAAACGCTTGCTGGATTTGAAAAGTTTGATGATACCCACGACAGCGAAACAAATTAATAAGTTGCGCGGGAAAACAAACAGTGATTCATATCCCAGTTCCAGACGGTGGAAGAAGTCGTTCAGAGGGGTATGAAGCATCAGTTTTTGAAATTGTGTTCCGCTGACATGTCTTAAAAAATTAAAACATTGATCAGGATGACCCCAGGTGAACAACAGAGGTTTGGAAGCTCTTAATGGCAGATAAAGATAGGAAGATAATCCCAGGATTCCAAATAGAATACTCATAAACAAAGCTTGCAAATGCTTACGTTGTATAAAAACGAGGAATGGGAGAAGGAATATTGAAAGGAGATGATTTGCTATGGTGAGCGAGAACATAAAATAGCTGAAGAACATCCAGGAGAGTTTTCCGGTTTTCCAATAGGAAATGACAGCTAGGACGAACAGGGAACTGAGGAAAACGTGCATGCCATATACTTCAAATGCTGTTGCTTGTTGCCAGAACAAGAAATCCAGGCCGAACCCCGCAGAGACGGTCAGAGATGCAAAGAAATCAACACCGAGCTTTACGAGAATGACAGCGGTAAGAAATATAGTGAGCACAGTAAAGGTGGTTGCGACAATATTCATGCGATAGGGGATGTCTCCGATGGGTAACAATCGTGCAAGATGAGCGGTTTGCGTGAGTATCGGATAACCCGTGGGATGGGTTATACCAAGAGATGCTGAAGCGGTTATCAACTCGCCATGATTTGCTCCCGGATAGACATCTTCGGCTGTCGTCCAAAGATAAATCATCCAAAACATGAGTATCAGGGCTGCGAGAAGAAAGCGATGTGACTTGTAATTTATTACATTCATTGTGTTTTTCGACTACGATTCCAGCTGATTGTTAGAAACGATGCATTTTCGATATGTGTCTCTTGACACCCAACATCAAGCTATATAATATTGCTCTCTTAAATTAGCGCAAGGTTGCTGGAGGAAAAAATGGACGAAAAACATCTTAGTTATTTCAAAGAAAAGTTGCTGCAGTGGAAGCAGGATTTACTCAAAGAGGTTGGCGTAACGATCGGAGAAAATCTTGCGCGGGATCGCGAGCGTCAAGGAGATTTTGGAGATTTGGCCAATATCGAAGCAGATCAGAACTTCATGCTTCGCATCAGAGATCGTGAACGGAAATTGATCGCAAAGATTAACCGTTGTCTGCAGCAAATTGAAGACGGGACCTATGGGCATTGCCAGTCATGTGGTGAAGAAATAGATGTAAAGAGGTTGGAAGCAAGACCGGTTGCAAGTCTCTGTATTGCTTGTAAAACGGAGCAGGAAAAATTCGAACGCTAGCAGAATCAAACGATGGTGTATTCCATCGTAACTTCATTCGAATTCTGGAATTTTCATCTCTGGGTTGTGTTATCCTTTTCTATATTTTCTCTTTTATTGCCAAACCATCGGTCACATTAAATGCTTGGTGGTTCCTGACATTAATATTGGTGTTCCTGTATTTCACGTTAAAATTATTTTTCATGTCCGGAAGGTATGAAGACAGTTTCATTATCTTGATACCTCTGGCCGCGGCAAGCATTTGGCGTTTTGCATCGTATTTGAACCAAGATTTCAGTCCATTTCTGATCATCACTGTATCTCTTGTTTTTTTCAGCTTTGGATTGGGGCAGGCACTCATTAGTACGGGCGTTCTTATATTGTTAGTGACGATTGACACCATGAGTGGGTTTGGTTCAGGTGCCAGCGTTATTTGGCTTCCATTATCGGGTGTCGTATGTGCGGGAATGTTTTGGATGATGCGCCGGGAAAGGGAGTGGTTTCGATCTCGATTTGTCAGCATTCAGAGTCGAGCTCGGGGATTGATGTCAACATCACAAAATGTGGCATTATCAGATTCGATTCCCGAAATCGATGAAGAAACTCAGATGGCAAAAGCAGTTGCAAGCGTGTTTAAAATCGATCGAATAGCGGGATGGATTCTTGAAATCATTTTTAATGTGATGCATCCACACTCATGCTTTTTCTTTTTTTTAGATACTGAAGACGGTTTCTTGAAGGTTATGAGTTTTAGGACAAAGAGTAAATATTTCAATAAAGATGCGACATATGAACTTGATTCAAAGGGACTTTTTGCCTGGGTCGTGCAAAACAAGCGGCAATTACGACATGAACGGTTGCCCAGATCCATGCAATTTCCGCTCTATTATACGGCAAGAGAGCGTATTTTATCCTGTATGCTCTTTCCGGTTATTAAAAACGGCGTTGTCGAAGGGATCATTGGAGTTGATAGCCGCAGAAGTTATTCATTTGGGGTTGATGAGGAGCGGATGCTGGAACAGTTTGCATCACTCATGGGTGACATCATCGAGGCGTTCAGGAATTACCAACAGAAAGTATCGCATGCGGATTCGATGGAGGCTTTTTATTCTGCAAGCAAGCGAATTCTGGAAACAAAGTTGAATCTTGGAAAGCGTTTGGATTTGTTGCTTCAAATCGGAAGCATGATAAAAAAATGCGAAGAGATGGTTATTGCGGTTCCTGGAGATGACGGCAAATTCATTTTAAGAAAATCGGAAGGGACTTTTTTACCGAAACTTTTGGGTGCAGCCATACATCCCAAGTCGGTTGTCGGGTCATTAATTCAAAAAAGTAACGACACGGTAATTTGGGAATCCGACACGAATGGTTCGTCTTTTGAGGGAATATTCACACCCGTCGAGCACAACCTGAAAATCAACTCCCTGCTTGTTGTACCGCTGCCGATGGAGGACAGATTAATGGGAGTGCTATGTCTGGCATCGCGAAGACGCGATTATTTCACGCAAAACGATAAATTTTACTTCAACTCCCTGGCAGCTCAATTCGGCTTTGCTCTGGAGAACGCTATTAATGCACAACGGATAGAACAACTGGCTGTTACGGATGGCCTTACCGGAATATACAATCACAGATATTTTCAGGATACACTCATCCGTGAAATCAAACGTGCCGACCGGGAACCTCGGCAGTTCAGCCTGCTGATGATTGATATCGATTATTTTAAACGTTTTAATGATACCTATGGTCATCAGGCGGGAGATGAGGTGTTGAAAGGTGTCGCACGGTTGCTGCAGGAAGAGGCCAGGGATGCCGACCTCGTTGCCCGTTACGGAGGTGAGGAATTTGTGCTGTTGCTAATCAGCTGCGACTTGAAAATGGCAGGGAAAACGGCTGAGCGAATCAGAAAACTGTGTGGAAAGAAGAAATTTACTTTTAATGGTGAATCCGTTTCGGTTACATTGAGTATTGGTGTTGCCAGTTTTCCCGACCAAGGAAGAGAACCTGCGATATTGATTTCAGCGGCTGATGCGGGTCTGTATGAGGCAAAGCGTGCCGGAAGAAACCGTGTTGTGATGCCCGGCAGTTCTAATCAGGGATAAACGCAAACTATTCCGACATTTTCACTTGATTCCAGATTTGATCCAGTTCCTCAAGTGACATTGTTTTCATGGTTTCCAATCCATTAGCGGTATCTTTAACTCGATTGAATCGGCGCTTGAATTTAGCTGTCGCTGATCGCAATGCCTCCTCAGGATGAATGTCCAGAAATCGGCTTAAATTCACTATAGCAAACAGAAGATCACCCAATTCTTCTTCCATACGCCGGGAATTGGATTTCAGTGATATTTCCTCTTGCAGTTCTGACCATTCCTCATTGACCTTCTCGAAAACATCCTGAATTTTGCTCCAGTCAAAACCATATTCAGCAGCACGTTTTTGACATTTATATGCGTACGCTAATTGAGGTAGAACTGAGGGAATATCACCAAACGCATCATTTTTTTGAGAATCTCTGCCCTTTTCATTTCGTTTGATATCCTGCCAGTTTGTAACGACTTCTTCCGCATTCTTCACTGTGACATCTCCGAAAACATGAGGATGTCGCCGGAGTAATTTTAGTCGAATTGCATTTATGACATCATTGATATCAAAAGAATGGTTTTCTGAACCGATCTGAGCGTGAAAAATGACTTGAAGCAGTATGTCTCCCAGTTCATCTACAATTTCATCGATCCGGTTTACATTGATGGCATCGACGAGTTCGTACGCTTCTTCGATAATATATGGTTTGAGACTGTTATGATTTTGTTGTTTGTCCCAAGGGCAGCCGTGATCACTGCGAAGCCTTTGCATGATCTCCAGCAACTCGCAAAATATTCGACATGTTTGATTTGCATTCATGGTATTACACTCCCACTGCCATCTATCATGACTTCATAGATTTTTCAAAGAAAAATTATTGTGCAATTCAACGATTCCTTTTAATATAGAGCAATTGAGTGTCTTTTGGGAGGAGTTCACATGCAGCGTATAATATTCTGGTTGATAGCGCTTTCTATGGTCTTATGTC
>JAFGJC010000355.1 GCA_016929305.1 candidate division CSSED10-310 bacterium
GTATTGTGGTTCAATAATCATGATGTTATGACCTATGACAAGTATCCAGATTCGGAACAAGAGAAAAAAACATCCACGAAAAGCAACGTCAAGGCAAAATCTGCAAATGAAATCCGGGAAGAGGCTAAATCTCCAGCGACACGGGCGACCTCAAGAGCATCTATTAAAGGAAGTCATCCTGAAGATGAAAAAGAACAGACTCAACCCCTGGAAAATGAGGACGAAGAATGAAAGCCACCGCATCCATTCTGATCCTTGTTGCTGCGGTGACGGTATGCTTCTGGATTCTGTTTGGTGTTTATATTCCGGAAGGATTCAAAGCCGTTCGATATAACCATTATGGAGATGCTTCCGGTCTGCAGAACTATGTGCTGACTCACGGGTTTACCTGGCGCTTGCCATTCTTATCGGAAGTACAGATTCTCCCTGTCGAACCTCAGACATTTATTCTAAGAAATGATCGTCCTGAAGGGCCAAATCCGAATCGCAGCGCTCTTTATATGAAAACAGACAAGAGTTTCACTCGTAAAAACATTATTATATCATACTATGTGGATCCGGAGCAGGTTCTGCTTTATGCTGATGCTTTTTTCAGGATCCCGTCTAAAATCGTAATCGAAGGATACATGCGGGATTTGGCACTCAACCGAACCTACAACGGATTAACTGAGTTCAAGAATGATGTGGACAATAAATGCGGCATCTTTGGACTTAGAATAAACTCGATCGAAGATCAGGATATGAAATTTCGAGAACAGGAACAACGAGCCGAAGAAAAGCGCAAAATGGAAATGAAAGCCAAACATCGAAAAGTCCAGACTATCGACACGAAAGAAGCGATATCCGGCAAGGGAATAACAGGCGCAAAACAGCGGCATTCATCCAAAGAAGCTCAAAGGAAAAAATGAATCCCGTCACGAAACTGGATAACTTTCCAGGAGTGTTCATTGTTGGATCTGGCAGAAGCGGTACTACACTGTTAAGACTTATGCTGGATAATCATCCGAATATACATATTGCGGATGAATCAGAATTTTTAAGTGTCTTTTATGGATATGAAAAATTCGACTTCTCCAATGAAAAAATGCGTTACCGGATTATTTCCGATATTGAGCATTTTTACAGGAAGATGTTTCCTAATGACACCGATCATTACTGGAAAGATCTTATCAGTGAACATAAGGAAAATATCGTCCAGGCCAGCTCAAATTTTAAAACACTGGTACGAAATATCTATAGTTTTCTGTTGAATGATGAATCTGTACGAATCTGGGGAGACAATACACCACAATATATCTCCATTGCCGATCATATCAGATCCTGGTTTCCCAAAGCTAAATTCATTCATCTGATCCGGGACGGAAGAGATGTTCATTTATCGATGGCCAGGTTAGCCTGGGGACCTAATTATATTTACTGGTCAGCCAAGTATTGGAAATCGATTATCCAATTGGGTAAGTACTGGCAGAGAAAGTGGCCAGATGAATGGCTTGATATCACCTATGAGGAACTCCTAAAAGATCCCGAGAAAACATTAAAAAAAATAACTGTATTTTTAAAAATTCCCTATGACACGATTATGCTGTCGTTCCATAAAACAGCTCATCAGAAGCTTCCCCCATCTCTGTTGAAGGAACAGTTTCAGAAAACGACCGCACCTGTGGATCCCAAAAACTGTTTCAAGTGGAAACATCAAATGCCGGAAGAAGATGTGCGGCTTTTCGAAAAAATAGCTGGTTATGAGCTTTCAATGTATGGATATAAGCGGATTTTGCCAGATAACGAGGTTGAAAACGACTTACGGATGACAAGATACATTTTACCTGAAGCTCGAGCACGGATAAAAAATCTTTTCAGGCATCCAACAGGTGGAAAAGCCGTTCTATATTACAAATATTTTCTACCGTTGTTGTATCAGATAAAATCCATGTCAGGTACACACGCAAAGACCGTTAGCTAAAACCATTGAGAAAAGAAGTCTTCTCATCTTCCGCACTTACACTGGGAATCAGCCTGGCAGGATTCCTGGGATTTATATATGCCGCATATGTGGGACGTGTTATCGGACCGATTCTGTATGCTGATTTTGGTCTGGCGTTAACATTGTTTTATGTGCTTGCATCCACAAACACTCCATTACGTAACCTGCTGACAAACTTCACACGTAAATATTTTGCAGAAGGATCACCCCATCGAACGCATGTGCTTCTGGTAAAAACCCTCAAATATCTGATTTGGATTACATTAATTGCATTACCAGTGCTACTAGGTTTCCTTAAACCCCTGCGAAATCTTTTAAACATTCAATCTGCACCAGGTCTGATTGTCGTTATATTCTTCATGGAAGCGCTGGCTCTCATTCTGAATGCCTATCGAGGTATTATTGCGGGCATGGAGAAATATTGGGCTTACAACACGAATTTTATCTTGGAAGCTCTTCTCCGGATTTTCCTTGGCACTGCCATACTGCTGTTTTTCCCCAATGCATTCGGCGGTGTTTTAGCGTATCCGGCTGCCATGATACTGCTTATCGTCTTCTCTCGATATCAGATCGCATCATTACCGAAAGAACCTTATGAACCAATTAACACCAAAGAGGTGCGTCAATATTTTTTCCCTCTTGTTCTATCCTCACTGTTCTTTTCAGTTCTATACTCACTGGATCCTTTGCTGGCAAAAATATTTCTTGACGCACCGGGATCAGTGGATGCCGGATTTTACATGGCAGCTTCGCAAATATCCAAATTTCTATACTTCATTGCCATTTCTTTCAATACCATTGTGATCAATCTCGCATCCGAATCCGCTGCCAAGGGGGTAACAAGCAGAAAAAATCTGGGTATTCTGTTAGCGTATTATGCAGTCATTTCGAGTGCTGTCGTTGCTGTAATTTACATCATTGGCATGCCGGTTATTTCACTTTCATTCGGGCGTTTATTCGCTGATCCCGGTTTATTGCAAATGCTCTGGCCCATGTGTATCGGTGTCATCACGAGTGGCATATCGCTTATTCTCTGCCATTACCTCCTGGGATTTCGTCACTATACGGTTTATATTTTTCCGGCACTTGCCGTGATTCTCGAGTTTCTTTTAATATTCTTCTGGCACAATACGGGATTATCTATTGCCTGGATGTATGCGTTAAGCCAGACACTGCTGGCGATTGTCATGATCTCCATTACAATTTTTCATAAACCATTATTTGTTCAGACACAGCCTTACCCGAATCCCAATTAAGTGGCAAGATGATATCGTAACAGGAAGTATATGTTTGAGATGTTTACGGTTGGAATCTGATTAATTCCGGGTGCTGTTGACCTTGTTCCACATTACGAACCGGTGACCTTTCAGGTACACAGACCAGCTTTTCAGTACCAGCCAGTTCATCAGATAAAAATAATAAATTCTGGATATGCCCGGCAACGGAATTTTTTGATAAAACATAGCGATAAAGGGTCCTGAAAGCTGACACAGAAGTAATGCTAAAAATGGGAAAAATGGATACAGCAATGTCAGGAACAACGTCGAAAAAAACGACGTGATAAGCAGAAATGGACTGAACAACGGCAGAACACGGCGACTCGGTAAAATAAAATTTCCGTACCATCCAAATCGGGGATTAAAAAGAACCTTGAACAATTCCTTTCTTGCGACTGTGATCGCCATCACAATGACTTTTATTCGCTGATTCATGAAATCACTAACGTTGTCAGCAGCGATTTCCCATGCCATCGCATATGGTTCGAAGATAACTCTGCGGTGTTGTTTGATCAGATGGATCGTCATATCGAAATCATCAGCTCCCGAATAAAATTCAACACCCAGACCCAACTCCTTTCGAAATGCGGACATTTCTCCGCTAAGAGCAATCACGGAGAAAAGGCGGCTTTCATCCTGACGTATCTTTCGCTCCCGTTCCCAATAATATTCACCGCTGCCGGCAACAGGCGTACCGCTTTGGTCTCGCTGGTGAAATGCACCGGTAACTCCACCCACTTCCGGGTCGGCAAAATTCCCCACAAGTTTGCGCAATGACTGTGATTCATAGAAACAGTTTGCATCGGTTACGACAATGATTTCGCCTTTGGCATGACTCATACCAAATTTAACAGCCATGGACTTTCCGCGGCGTTCGCATTCCTGCACCACATCAATCTCAGGAAAATTTCGGCAAATTTTCACGGTGTCATCGTCTGACATACTGTCGACAACAAGGATATGCAGTTTTTGTTTCGGGTATTCCAATGCAAGTGTATTTTCAATTTTCCGGCGGATTGTCGAAGCTTCATTGTAAGTCATAATCATAACCGTCACGAATGGTTCATAATGTTCATCTTTGGTAACCGGCTTCTCATATTTGTCGGCGAGATATTTAAGCACCACCGGATAGCCGAAATAGATCCAGAAGATGACGGATAACGAAAAAACAAGAATTATAAAAAGCTCGACGACAATAATGGTCATTTCAGGATTTTTCTGTTGATTGGGTACTTTTATCCAAACGTTCTTTTAGTACATCGATCTCTTTGTTGATCAAACCGATTTCCTGAGTAATCCGCTGGATTGCATGATGATTTTTGGTTAGAGCACTGGCGACCTGTACTTCGACAGCAAAAATCAATAAAAACCCGAGCAGCAAGATTGTGGAAGTTGGAAGCACTATGCCCAGGAAATTAGTAATTGCAATGAGCCAGTCATATCTGATCACAAGAATCATCATACCGAAGGAAGCGATCAGCCAAAATGCAGAATACGCTTCACGTAACCTTCGAGTGCGTACAAGATTCAAAACGAAAAGAATGAACATGATCAGCATTACGATGACCGTAATTTGTTGTTTTAGCGGCATAAGTACCTCCCGTTGCTGCCCGCCATCGTTTATTCGTTTTCCTGAAGTTGAACATTCGGGGGTTTTCGCAGGAGTGAGACAGTGATTCCGAGCATCATTCGAAAAATGTAATAGATTGGTTTTATAAAGCCACCGTGCATGGATTTTCCGGTTTTACTGGCATGCATTGTAACGGGAATCTCCATTATTTTCAGACCTGCACGGAACGCCGTCAATAACATATCGGCATCCGGATAATCCCTGGGAAATGCATCACTCGTGAAGTATTTCAATGTGCGTCGATTCATAGCCTGAAAACCGCTGGTTGGATCAGTAAACTTTTGTTTGGTCAAGATATTAAGGATAGCCGAAAAGATTTGCATACCTAAACGCCGTATTCCGGGTACTTTGTATGAGCCGGATTGTTTAAAGCGGCTCCCGATAGTCAGATCAGCCTCACCAGCCAGAACAGGTTGTAATAGTTCCTGTAAATATGCAGCATCATGTTGCCCGTCGGCATCCATTTGTACAACGCAGTCATAGCGATGGCGCCAGGCAAATCTATACCCGGTCTGCAAGGCAGTTCCATAACCGGAATTTACAGGGAGAGTTATAACCTTTGCTCCCCCCTGCATAGCCATCTCAGCAGTTCTGTCCCATGATCCGTCATTGATAACCAGAACATCTCTCCCGATCCGGATTAAATTTTCAACAACACTTCGAATCGTTTGTTCCTCTTGATACGCGGGAATAATAACGAGTATCTTCACATTTTTTCCGGTCATACACTTTTGGTCCTTTCACGCGAATACTAGCGAAGTCCTGATATTTTTTCAAAGCACATTCTTTCATTGCAGGAATGAACATTTACAATTTCGTTTAAAAACGATAATCTTGCTCGGCATATAGTGATGACTGCATTCCACGATGGTTTACCTGACGAGATTAAAATGAAATCAGTGGCAATCATTGTTCCGGCTTTCAATGAATCTCAGACAATCTCAAACACGATCCGTGCTTTAGCGGACTGGACACCTCCGTCTGGAGTGAAGCTGACAGAAATCATTGTCGTTGATGATGGCAGCAGCGATAACACAAACGAATTGATTCAGACAGCGATTATTCATCATCCTCAAGTCATTTGTCTTAAAAATTCCCGAAATCTTGGAAAAGGATACAGCGTGACTCGCGGTATATTGCATGCAACAGCAGACATTGTTGGATTCACGGATGCGGATCTCTCCTATCCGCCATCACTCTATGACGAATTCATCCTTCCGTTCCTTAACGGTAACATTGATGTCGTTGTGGGTTCTCGCCGCCATCCAAAACATTATGGATACCGGCAGTACCCATTTAAACGGCGAGCAGCAACTCACTTTTTTCAACTTTTCATCAGAATGTTGGGATTAACTACTGTATCCGATTCGCAATGCGGATTGAAATTTTTTACTCGTGACGCCGCAAACCGCGTTTTTTCAAGGACAATGTGCAGCGGGTTTTCATTTGATGTGGAATTATTGTTTCTTTGCCGTCGATACGGATTTAATGTCCGGGAAATCCCGGTTGAGATGGAGGAACAACGGCCGTCAACGATTCGATTAACCAGTCAGGTCCCGCGAATGTTGATGGATCTTTTAAAAATCCGATTTCGGCATCTGAAGCGAAAGTTTTAGCAGAGACTTGCGATCCATGCCAGATTAATTTTAAATGGTTCATCATGAAGTTAATTATTCAAATTCCCTGTTACAACGAATCTGAAACCCTCGAACAGACCATATCGTCACTTCCAACGTCGATCGCAGGTATCGAAACCATCGAAATACTTGTCATCGACGACGGATCGACAGATGGGACTCCAAATGTTGCAAAGTCAGCCGGCGCGCATCATGTGTTTGTTTTGCCGGTTCATCAAGGTCTTGCCAAAGCATTTTCCGCCGGTCTTAAATATTCTGTAAAACTCGGCGCTGATATTATCGTCAATACTGATGCCGACAATCAGTATAAACCCGAATACATTGAGAAACTCATTCAACCGATACTCAACAATACCGCTGATATGGTTATCGGGTGCCGTCCGATTCAAGAAATATCTCATTTCTCCACATTCAAAAAATATCTGCAGAGATTGGGAAGCAGAACCGTTCGTTTTTTAACAGGAATAGAGGTTCCTGATGCCACGTCCGGATTTAGAGCCTATTCCCGAACAGCGGCAAAACGGTTACGCATATTTTCTGATTTCACCTATACCGTTGAAACACTATTACAAGCCAGCCGTCTAAATTTCCATATTGTGAGTATTCCGGTTGACATCAATCCTCCAACACGGCCGAGCCGGTTATTTGGAAGCAACTGGAGTTACATACGTAAGCAGATGGGCACGATGTTTCGCATCTGGTCGATGTACAGTCCCTATAAACTATTTTCCAGAAGCGGCACGGTGAGTCTTTTGTTGGGTCTGGCACTTTTTTTGCGATTCCTGGTTTATTATTTTATCAGCTGGCCGGAACCTTCGGGAAAAGTTCAATCACTCATCATTGCAGCCGTTTTCCTCATTTTTGGTGTGTTTTTAATCCTCATCGGAGTCATTGCCGATTTGATAGCCGTAAACAGGCGATTGATGGAAGATGTCCTGGATTCCATCGATTCAGACAATGAAGGTTAACAGATTACTATGAAAAAATTGACACCATTCATATGTTTGATCATCGGATTTATCAGTATCAACTGTAAGGCACCGCTTGTAGAAAAAGTAATCAATCGCCAAATGAAACAGATTGGATCCATGGGATCCAAACCGGGTCAATTCATTGAACCGAGAGGTATCACGATAAACGTTCGTGGGAATTTAATGGTGACGGACTTCAGGAATTATCGAGTTCAGGAAATCACCACAGATGGCGAGTTTATCCAGGAATGGGGAACCCATGGATCCGAAGCTGGAGAACTCAATGATCCCACATGCGCTGTAATGGATCTGGATGGAAACTTGTACATTGCGGATTCATGGAATCACCGTATTCAAAAATGTGACGCATCCGGCAACTGGACTGCATATTGGGCAAAAGACAAAGATTTTTGGGCGCCGCGAGGAATCGCCGTCGATCACCATCAACGCATTTATGTTGCCAACACTACGTTTAACAATGTAAAGGTGTTCAATAAAAATGGTGATCTGATAGCGACATGGGGGCATGCAGGTGCAGGGCTGGATGATTTTCAAAATCCTCTGGGCCTGGCATTTGGACCCGACAGAAATCTGTATGTCGCAGATACAGGAAATCAACGCATCAAAGTGATGGATGTTTCCGGAAAAACGCTGAATACATTCCGTGTTCCCGACTGGCCTAAACCGGGATCGAACCAGTTCAGTGAATCCTATATCGCCGTTGGCGCGGATGGCAAGATATATACCACTGTTCCCAATCAAAACACGATTCTTGTGTTCACTCCAAACGGCAAACTCTACAGCCGATTTGGTGAAAGCGGTGCGGGACCGGAACAGCTATCAATGCCCACAGGTATTGCTGTGGACACTGCCGGATTCATCTACATCAGCGATACGCTCAACAACCGCGTTGTCAAGTACGCCCCTGCACCAGCACTCACTGTTCCTGAACCAGAAGAACCGGGTATATTTTCAAAAATCTTTTCAGTTGTCCGGTATTTCATCGATCTGATCGCCCTTTTTATCATTATCAAATGGCTCCTTAACAAAAGAGCACAACCGCTTAAGGAAATGAAGCTGGAAAAAGAGGAAAAGGTATCAACTCGTTGGAATAGATTCATAGAGCAGCTCCTCAACGAACCGATTTTAATGACGATCACCTATTGTTTTGCCCTGATACTGTTATCTGTCGCTATTATCTCTTTCGTCAAAGATTCACCGAATCTGGGATTTTCCATTCTAATCGCCAGCGCCATTCTGTTTGTATTTTTCGAGTTACCCGAAAAATACTCAACCGTATTTCTGACCGGCGCCAAATCATTAAAACGTCTCTGGTTCTGGATTTTTTTAGTCGTGCTTCTTTTGATTACTTTAGGATTACGTTTTTACAAACTGGGCACGATCCCCAACGGTATCAATAACGATGCCGCCTGGAACGGTATGTATGCGATTCGAATTCTTGAGGGAGAACCTTACACGCCTTTCACGGCAGAGGCATGGGGAAAAAGCAC